>NZ_JAKRMO010000004.1:0-102758 GCF_022346485.1 Brachybacterium sp. ACRRE
ATCGGGGGCGTTCGGAGGTTCCTCCACAAGGGGGTGTTTTCCACGAGTTTATCCACTGAGAGGTGGGTGGGCACAGAGGGGGCGGGGAATGTTCGCGGGTTTATCCACATTCTCGATTGAGGTCTAGTTTTCGGGGGCGCGGCGGGATAGAATCGGACATATCGATCGAGCGCGAGTGGCGGCGGTTTCATGGTTGAAGTCGCCGGATTCATTGTTCTCGTCTATCGATTCAGAGTCTTGACGTCGCGCACTATCGTGCGGAGTCGTGGAATGCCAGGGAAGGGGGTGGGTGGTGTGAGTGCGGTGGAGCAGCCGGAGTCGCAGGGGCGTCTGGACCTGCCCGGGGAGCCGGCGATCGAGTCGACCTTCTCGGTCCTGGATGACCTGGAGAAGATGACCGAGCGTCAGCGCGAGGACATGCACGTCCACACGCCCCGCTTCGTGGCCGCGCCCCCGGAGGGCGTCCGACCCTTGTTCATCGTGAAGGAACCCAAGAAGGCGGTCTGCCGGGACGTCGTCGCGCGCAGGGTGAAGGCCCGCCCGGACGCGGAGCTGACCGCGCAGGTCCGCGCCCTGTGGGACGAGGGCGTCGACGAGTCCTACGAGCTCTCCCGTCGCTTCGTGGCGTTGGCTCCGTTCTGGGCGGGGCGTGAGGACATGGACGCCGACCCGTTCGAGGTCGAGCAGCAGGACCTCATGGTCGCGGTCGCGATGCGCTGCACCCGCGGGCAGGCCGCCAAAGCCATCACCGACGCCCACCGGGCCGTGGACCTCCTGCCTCGCTGCACTCAGGCATTGGAGGCGGGGGAATTCCCTGCGGAATGGTTCCGCACCCTGTTGCGGCGGACCGCTGATTTCACCCCGGCGGAGATGGTGCTGGTGGATGTGACGGTCGCGTCGTGGTGTTTGGCGATCATGCCGAGGGTGTTCACGAAATGCCTCGAACTCTTGGTGGCGAAGATTCAGCAGCGGCATCCGAAAGAACCCGAAGAAGTCTCCGCGACCCGTCGCCGCATGGTGCTGGACCCCGGAACCCTCGACGGCGTCGCGTCCCTGCGGATCATCGGCCCTGCCCCCGAGATCAAAGCCCTCGCCGGGCGGTTCGATCAGGCGGCGCGGGCGATCCAGAACGCCCAGCGCCACGCCCTCATCGAGGGCACGGAGATCCCGCTGGATCCGGATCGTCGGGTCGAGAACGAAGGCATGCCCCTGTCGTTGAACCTGATCCGCTACCACCTCGCCCACGCCGCCCAGCTCGACACCGGCGGCATCACCGTGCCCGAGGCCCGGTTCCGGTTGAACGTGCTCGTCCCCTTCCTCACCCTCGTCGGTGGCGACGACGCCCCCGGTGTTCTCGAGGACGGGACCCCGATTCCCGCGCAGATGGCGAGAGAGATCGCCGGGAAGAGCGAGGAATGGTTCCGAGTCCTCACCGATCCCTCGACGGGTGAGTTTCTGCCGCGGCCGGCGGAGAAGTACCGGCCCACCGGGGCAATGCTCGAACACCTGCGCTTGCGTGGCCAGTCCTGCGGTGTCCCCGGCTGCGAACGCACCGCGTCCGTGGCCTCCGAAGCGGACCACATCGTCGAGTACAACCATGCCGATCCCGTCTGTGGTGGTCGGACGGCGGTGGAGAACCTGCATTTCCTGTGCTGGTTCCACCACGCGATGAAAACCGCCGGGCGCCTCGATCCCGTCCGTGTGGAGGCGGACGAGTCGCCGGCAGGGACCGCGGGCACGGTGTGGGAGATGCAAGAACGCTTCCGCGTGTTCCGCGAGGACGACACCGACCTCCTCACCCCACAGGCCGTCGCCCAACTCGACGCCGTCTGGGACTCGATGCAGCGCAGGCAGGACGAGTACGAGCAGCAACGCGATGCAGACGCCGGAATCAGCGCAGAGGCACCGACTCCCGATCCCTCCCGGCTGGACTCGCCGTGGCCGATCCGGCCCGGGCCACCTGACCCGTGGCCCCGCGTGGACATGGACCAGGCCGGCGCCCCCGACCTGGAAGAAGTCCCCGTCGAGAAACCCGTGCGCCGCCGGTACCAACCGCTCCCGACGTTCCAGTTCGACGGCGACATCCCCATCAGCGCCACCACCCGAAAACCACGCGAGAAACAGAACCCGCCACCCAAGTTTGACCCCGGACCACCACCCTTCTGACCCACCGGCGCGGCCCACCCTCGCAGGGCATCGAGGTCAGAACCCCGAAAGCAGCACCACCCTCACCTGTAGAGGGGCACGCCACCGTGCCCCTCTACAGGCACGCCCGAAACCGGATCGTGCGTCGGGGCCGACGAGGGCAGGGCGGCGCGACCGTGAATGCGATGGCCGCATGAATTGGGAGACAGGTGCGCGAGGCGGGACTCGAACCCGCACGCCCTCGGGCACTGGAACCTAAATCCAGCGCGTCTGCCAGTTCCGCCACTCGCGCGCCGCACCAGAGTAGCGGTCCGGACGCGGCGGCCCCGTGTGCACGATACGATCGGACCCGTCAGCACCCGACGACCCGGAGGCAGCCGTGGCCAAGAAGAACAAGGTGTCCCTGGAGGACATGCGCCAGGAGGCGACGAGGCGCCAGGACAACCTGGCCTCGGACATCGACGAGCTCGTCGACCGCGTGAACCCCAAGAACGCCGTCGCCCGCTGGGCGAACGAGGCCGTCAGCACCGTGAAGGGCCTCTTCCGCCGCTGACCCGCAGCGCACATGCTCGCCCCCGGCGCGGATCGCTCCGCGTACCGGGGGCGAACTGCGTCCGAGGGGCCGCCCCCTGCTCATCATCGGCGTCAGCCGCGGATCTCCCCGTCGACGTAGACCCACCCCGGTGCTTCCTCCACCCGCCGGAATCGCGAGCGCTCGTGCAGACGCACCTTGCCCTCGCTCCCACGCGCGATCGCCACGAACTCCACGACGCCTTCCGCATCCCCGGGACCGCCCGCGTCCACGTCGAGGATCCGCAGCTTCTGCCAGCGCAGATCCCCATCATCCGACGCCTCGAGCTCCGCGGCCGACGGGCGCTGCGCCGCGTCCCAGCTGCGCCGAAGGTGCGCCGTGTCCCCGAGGGCGAAGGCGGAAAAACGCGATCGCATCAGCGCCTCGGCCGTCGGGGCGTCGCGATCACCGGCGAGGATCGGTCCGCAGCAGCCGGCGAACACCTCGCCGCTTCCGCAGAGGCAGGAATCGTCAGGTGCAGGTGCAGGTGCAGGTGCGTTACCAGCCCCGCGATCGCGCGGGTCATCGGATTCCGGGGTGGGGGAGGGCATCGCCCCAGTATCCCGCGGAGCCCCACCGACTGCGAGGATGACGAGCATGACCTCGCATCTCCCGCCCCGCACCCTGCCCGATGACCTCGTCGCGAGCACCGAGGCGCCGACCGTCGAGGAGTACGTGCACCTGCGCACCGCCTCCGGCCTCAGCCCGAGGACTCCTGAGCAGGCGGCGCCGATCCTCACGGGCAGCTGGGCATGGCAGACCGTGCGCGACGCCGACGGCGCCCTCGTCGCGATGGGCCGGGTGATCGGCGACGGCGGGTGGTACTTCCATATCGCCGACATGGCGACCGCGCCCGCCCAACAGGGCCGCGGGATCGGCCGCGTCGTCCTGGACTGCCTCATCGAGAGGATCCGCGCCGCCGCCCCGCCCGACCCGTACATCACGCTGATCGCCGATCCGCCCGGGCGTCGGCTGTATGACGCGACCGGCTTCGTGGACGTCGCCCCGTCGCTCGGCATGCGGCTCGCGGGACGGTGAACCCGGCCTCCACCACGCGCCCCTCGCCCGTAGGCTCGTGCCCATGAAGCCCTTCGCCGTCGACCCCGACGACCCCCGCAGCCAGCTCGAGCGGATGCTCGCCGGCGACTGGTACATCGCCGACGACCCCGACATCCAGCGGGAGTTCCGTCGCGCCCTGCGCGAGACCGCCCGCTTCAACGACGTCTACGCCCAGGACCCCGACGCCTCGCAGGGCATCCTCGGCAGTCTGCTCGGAGGCCTGGGTGATGGGGCCCACGTGCGGGCGCCCCTGCGCGTCGACTACGGCAGCCGACTCTTCATCGGCGCGGGCACCTTCGTGAACTTCGGGCTCGTCGCCCTCGACGTCGTCGACGTCCGCATCGGCGAGCGGTGCCAGCTGGGCCCGAGCATCCAGCTGCTCACCGCGATCCACCCGCTCGAGCGCGAGGCGCGCGCCCAGGGGTGGGAAGCGGCCGAGCCGATCACGCTCGAGGACGACGTGTGGCTGGGCGGCGGAGTCATCGTCTGCCCCGGCGTCACCATCGGCGCGGGAGCCGTGATCGGTGCGGGCTCGGTCGTGACGTCCGATGTGCCGCCCGGCGTCCTCGCCGTGGGGAGCCCCGCACGGGTGGTCCGGGAGCTCTGAGCGTCCGGTAGCCTCGGGACGATGCCGGTCGCGCACCGGCGCCCAGACCCCATCGAAGGAGCAGCACCATGTCGTCGACGTCCCTCGCAGGCAAGACCGCCGTCATCACCGGATCCTCGCGAGGCGTCGGCGCGGACACCGCGAAGCTGCTCGCCGCCCAGGGCGCCAACGTGGTCGTCAACTACCGCCAGAAGGCGCCCCGCGCCAACAAGGTCGTCAAGGAGATCGAGGAGGCCGGCGGCCGCGCGATCGCCGTCGGCGCCGACCTCACCAGCCCCGAGGACGTGCGCGGCCTCATGCGCGCGGCGGTCGACGCCTTCGGCGGCCTGGATCTGCTGGTCCTCAACGCCTCCGGCGGCATGGAGGCCGACCTCGGCGAGGACTACGCGATGCGCCTGAACCGCGACGCGCAGCTGGACGCTCTGCTCGCCGGCACCGAGCTCATGAGCGACGGCGGCCGCGTCGTCTTCGTGACCAGCCACCAGGCCCACTTCATCCGCGACGTCGAGACCATGGACCAGTACGTCGCGGTGGCGCTGTCCAAGCGCGCCGGCGAGGACGCCCTGGTCGAGCGCATCCCCGAGCTCGAGGCCAAGGGCATCAGCTTCGTCGTCGTCTCCGGCGACATGATCGAGGGCACGGTCACCGCGACCCTCCTGAACCGCGCCGAGCCCGGAGCCCTGGACGCGCGCCGCGAGGCCGCCGGCCGCCTGTACTCGGTCGCCGAGTTCGCGGCCGAGGTCGCGAAGATGGCCTCGGCCGACGTGAAGACCGGGCACGTGGAGCTCGTCGGCGGCGCCGAGGACTTCCTGGCCCAGTCGGCGGATTCCTGAGCGAGGACGCCACGCCGCCCGCATCCCCGGATCCCGCCGTGCCCCACGGCGAGTCCGCCCCGCCCGGGACCGCCTCGCCCGAGCGGTCCCCGCATGAGCATTCCGCCCGTCGGTTCGAGCCGCTGCCCGTGCTGCGGTCGATGGGGCTCGTCGCGGTGGTGCTGCTCATGGTGTGGCTCGCCCTCACCGTGCGCCTTCCCTCGCTGGACGTCCTCCAGGATCGCCTCGAGGACTACGGCTGGGCGGCGTTCCTCGTCTTCGCCCTGCTCTACGCCGTGGTCGCGCTGACCCCGATCCCGGTGACGATCATGGCGGTGGCGGGCGGCATGCTCTTCGGCGTGCTCGAGGGCGGCGTGCTCTCGATCGTCGGGGTGATGCTGGGCTGCTGGGGCGCCTACTGGGTCGCCCGGCTGCTGGGCCGCGGCGTCGTCGGGAAGATCCTGGGCAGCCATGCCCGCACCGTCGGAGATCGGCTCGAGAACGGCGGCTTCGCCGCGGTCTTCCTGCTGCGGGTGATGCCGGGCCTGCCCTACTGGCCGGTGAACTACGGGGCCGGCGCCTTCGGCATCACCCAGCGCGAGTTCCTCACCGCCTCGCTCATCGCCTGCATCCCCGGCCAGATCTCCCTGGTCGCGATCGGGGCCTTCCTGGCCGATCCGGGCGTCGTGATCGGCGTCGTCCTCGCCGTCTCATGGGCCGTCGTGATCGTGATGACGATCTGGGGCTACCGCGCCTTCCGCGGCACCGCCCGTCGGCCCCTGCCCGGGTCGCGGCCCCACGGCGACGGGAGCCGGACCGGGTCCGACGGGAACGACACGGACCCCGGGAACATCGCGGACGACCAGGCCTGATGCCCTCGGCGTGGGGCGCGCGGCCGTCCCGTCGGGGTGTGTCGTCCGGGCCGCCGGTCTTCCGGGCCGAACCCGTTCCTGGAGCGGTCGTGCGATGACGTATTCTCTGCCGGTGAGGCGGATCGGACAGGTCGCTCAATTCCGACGTAACCGACCGGTGCTGGGAGGAGCGAGCAGGCCGCCGGACCACCCGCAGGAGTGACGAGGGGAGACGCATGGGGGAGCAGGGGACTCGCGTGCACGCGCGACGCGCCGGCGCTCTCATGCCCGAGAGCCGGAACCCCATCGCACAGCGGGTCCTGGACTCCGCGCGCGAAGTGCTCGCCCAGCAGCCCGGCTCCGCGGTGACCCTCGACGAGGTGATCAGTGCGGCGCGGGTCGAGCCCGCCGGCGCACGCCGGCTGTGGAGCTCCGACCAGGACCTGATGGTCGGCCTCATCGCCCGGGACCTGCTCGAGGCCGCGCGCCGCGTCTCCCGCGCCCTGCGCGAGGATCCCGCCCGCGCGCGACCCGACCGGCTCTGCCTGCATCTGGTCGAGAGCCTGCGCTCGCGCGTGCTGGTGTGCGCGCTGCAGAGGGCCGACGGGGACCTCCTGGGCGACGCGGTCGACGACCCCCGCACGGTGCAGCTCACGCGGCTGCTCATGCCCGTCGGCCTGGTCGGCGAGATGGTCGGGATCTGGCGCGAGCACGGCCTGGTGTGCCTCGTCTGCGAGGCCGATCACCAGGCCTTCTCGCTGCAGTGCCTCCTGCGCGGGTTCATGGACCCACTTATGGCGGGCCGGCCCCTGCACGGCTCGCACGCGGGGGACGACCTCGCCACCGAGACCTTCGCCTCGGCCGTCGAGCGCGTGCTGGGGCGGGGCCCGGCGAGCGATCGGCCGGACCACGACGACGAGGCGGAGAGCCTCGCCGCCGCGGCGGCCGACGTGCGGCGTCTGCTCGCCGAGCGCACCGCGTCCGTGCACTCCCTGCTGGGGCTGTGACCCGCGGGTCCCTGCCTCAGCCGCGCAGCTGCTGGCGGTAGGCGCGGACGTAGGGGGCCGGGATGGGCGGCTCCGCGATGCGCAGCGCGAGTGCCGTGCGGATCGCGAAGCTCGGGTCGCGCAGGAACTCGCGGCCCACGCGCACCACGTCCGCGAGGCCCGTCGCGGTGATCTGCTCCGCCTGCCAGGGCTCGTCGATCATGCCGACGGCGGAGACCGGGATGCCCGCGCCCTGCTTCACGGCCGTCGCCAGCGGCGTCTGGTAGCCGGGGCCGACGGGGATCTGCGCCGCCGGGCTGTTGCCTCCCGAGGAGATGTCCACCATGTCCACACCGTGCTCGCGCAGCCACTGCGCGACGTGCACCGTGTCCTCGACGTGCAGGCCGTCCTCGACCCAGTCGGTCGCCGAGAGCCGCACCAGCAGCGGCATGCCCTCGGGGATCGACGCGCGCACGGCGTCCACGATCCGCAGCAGCAGCCGCGCGCGGTTCTCGAGGCTGCCGCCGTACTCGTCCGTGCGGACGTTGCTGAGCGGGGAGATGAACTCGTGGATCAGGTAGCCGTGGGCCCCGTGGATCTCGATCATGTCCATCCCGGCCTCGACGGCGCGACGGGCGGCGGCGACGAACGCCTCGATGACGCCGTCGATCCCGTCCGCGTCGAGCGCCCGCGGCGCGGTCAGATCGCCGAAGGCCAGATCCGAGGGGCCGACGGTCTCCCAGCCGCCGTCGGCGACGGGGATCGAGGTGCCGGGCGCCGGGTTGCCCCACTCGCTGAAGGTCGAGGCCTTGCGGCCCGCGTGGGCGAGCTGGATGCCGGCGGCGGCGCCCAGGGAGTGCACGAGGTCGACGACGCCGCGCAGGGCGTCGCGCTGGGCGTCGTTCCACAGGCCCAGGTCCTGGGGGCTGATGCGGCCCTCGGGCACCACGCCGGTCGCCTCGACGATCACGGCGCCCGCGCCGCCGCGCGCGAACGAGCCGTAGTGCATGAGATGCCACGGGGTGACGACCCCGTCGGTCTTCTCGACCATGTACTGGCACATCGGCGGGACCCACACGCGGTTGCGCACGGTGAGATCGCGCAGGGTGATGGGGTCGAACAGGGTGCGGCTCATGCCACTGCTCCTCGAAGCTGGGGGACGAGCGCCGGCCGCCGTGTCCGCGCGCCCCAGGGCGAGAGATCCCCCGATGGCGATCCCGGACATGGCAGCGACGCTGACTGACATCGACGAAGCTATACCTCGACGCCTCCGGCGTCCAATAGCTGCGCCTATGGCGGACATGTGTCCGCGTATGGGGCGGGCGGTAGGGTGGAAGACGTGAGCACACCCGTCCTCGACCTCAATCTGCTGCGGACCTTCCTCGCCGTCCACCGGGCCGGCTCCTTCACCGCCGCGGCGCGCGCGCTCGGTCTCAGCCAGCCCTCGGTCACCACGCAGATCCGTGCCCTCGAGGCGCAGGTGGACCGCACGCTGTTCACGCGCCTGCCGCGCGGCGTGGAGCCGACGCCTTACGCGCACGAGCTCGCCGAGCGGGTGCGCGGTCCGCTCGACGCCCTCGACGCCCTGCGCACCGACGAGTGCGACCTCGACGGCGTCGCCACCCCCGTCCATCTCGCGGGCCCCGCCGAGATGCTGTGCTCGCGGGTGCTCCCCGCCCTCGCCCCGCTCGTCGCCGAGGGCGTGCAGCTGCGCACGGCCGAGGGGCTCACCGACGAGCTCCTCGAATCCCTGCGCGAGGGGACGCACGACCTGGTCATCACGACCCGTCGGCCGCGGGGCCGGGCGCTCGCGGCGACGCCGCTCAGCGACGAGGAGTACGTGCTGGTCGTCGCCCCCGAGTGGGCGCGCCGGCTCGAGGGGCGCGAGGACGGGGAGAGCCTGTGCCGCGCGCTGCGGGAGGTGCCGCTCGTGAGCATCGCCGAGGACATGCCGATCGTGCGGCGCTACTGGCGCTCCGTGTTCGGCGCCCAGCCGCCCGGGGCCGCGCTCATCGCCCCCACCCTGCACGCCGTCCTCGCGGCCGTGCGCGCGGGAGCCGGGGCGAGCGTGCTGCCGCGGTCGCTGTGCCGGGAGGATCTCGAGGCCGGGTCCCTCGTGGACCTCGGCGGCGAGGACGTGCCGCCCCTGAACACCCTGTTCCTGGTCCAGCGGCCCGGGGCCGAGTGCAATCCCGCCGTGGTCCGCGTGCGCGAGGCCCTCGAGGGGGCCGCGCGCTCCTGGTGAGGGCGGTGAGGGACGGGGCCGCTCAGCGCGGGTCGCCGGCGACGCCCTCCAGCGACCTCACGTGCGAGCGGTGCGCGCGCAGGATGAGGAACACGAGCGCGCCGACGCTGACGACGCCGATCAGCACGTGCAGCACCGCGCTCGAGGTCGCGTCCCAGGCCGTGTGCAGGACGATCGCGGCCACATAGGTGAGCACCAGCTCGAGCACCGCGAGCCCCTTGCGTCGCCCCTCGACCAGGTGCCAGACGGCGGCGCAGATCGCGCCCGTCCAGGCGACGTGCCCCGCCGGGACGAGGATCGCGCGCAGGACCAGCGTCGAGTCGAGCGCCGCGAGGCCGCCCCCGCGCTCGAGCAGCGCGTTGAAGCCGTAGCCCATCGTCTCGAGCACCGCGAAGCCCGTGCCCGCCGCGATGCCGACGGCGATCCCGCCGCCCCGGGTGGCGCGGTGCGCGATGGCGAGGACGAGCAGCGGGACGATCAGCTTGGCGGTCTCCTCGATGATCCCGACCAGCAGGATCGACTCCTGTCCGAGGATCAGCGCCGCGATCGTCTCGAGGAAGCCGGCGATGGTGACGGCGAGGAGGCCGCCGACGCCGACCGTCAGCAGCACGATCGGGATCGGCACCAGGATCCCGCGGCGCGTGGTCTGGGCCGCGAGCAGCACGGTGAGCGGCACGGTCCCGGCGCCCACGAGCAGAACGGTCGGCAGCAGGGTGGTGTTGCGCGTGAGCAGCATGACCACGAAGATCACGATGTAGGCGAAGACGCCGACGACCAGGACGAACAGCCAGGAGAGGCGCTCGTACCAGGGAGATCTGGGCAGGGCGTTCGGGGCGGCGGCGGGCACCGGCGGGGTCGTCATCGTCAGGTCCTCGGCTCTCTGGGCTCAGGGGAGGGGGTGAGTGCGGGGGCGGATGCGGACGATCGTGCCTCGCGGGCCCACGGAGCGTCCTCGACGGAGATCTCGCGGGCCATCGAGCGCAGGAACGTCGTGATCGTCTCGCGCTCGGCGTCGCTGAGGCGCGCGGCGGCGCGGAAGCGGCCGGCCTGCTGGCGTCCCATGGTCTCCATGGCCGCCTGCCGTGTCGCGGGCGCGACCTCGATCGTGATCGCGCGGCGGTCGGAGGGGTGCGCACGGCGGTGGACGTGCCCGCCGCGCTCGAGGCGGTCCAGCAGCTTCGTCGTCGAGGCGCTCGAGATCCGCAGCTCCGAGCCCAGGGCCGCGGCCGTCGGCCGCTCGCCGCGGTGGGCCGCGGCGATGAGGTAGTGCAGCGCGCGCATGTCCGTCGAGTTCAGCTGCATGTACGCCTCGGAGGCCTCGCGCAGCTCCTCCTCGGTGCGCCGCAGCTCCACGAGGGCCGCCATCAGCTCGTCGATCCCCGTGATCGCCTCGCGCGTGAGCCCCGAGCGGTCCACGAGCTCCCCGGACGGGTCGCTCGCGTCGATGTCCTGCACCCGCCAGGGGGCGGGGGAGTGCGGCTCGGGACTCGTGCTCATGGGCGACAGCGTAGCCACCGCCCGCGACGGGACCGGCGGCGATGAGCGGCGATGGGGTAGATTGCTCGCCAGGCTAGCAATCTCTGGACGGAGCCCTCATGACCCACCGCGGCACGCCCACGCCCCGGACCCGCTGGATCCGCGCCGTGCGGATCGTGCTGCCCGCGCTCCTCGTGGTGCTCTGGCTCGCGGGCGCCTCCGTCGGCGGGCCACTGTTCGGCCGCATCGACGAGGTCTCCTCCAACGACCGGACCGCCTACCTCCCGACCTCGGCCGAGGCCACGCAGGTGCAGAAGGCCGCCGAGGCCTTCACCGAGGGGGACACCATCCCCGCGATCGTCGTCGTCACCGCGGACGGCGCGGGCGACGGGGCGCTCAGCGAGGACCAGCTGCGCGGTGTCCAGGACGCCCTCGCCTCCGCCGAGGACCTCGACCAGGTCTCCGGGAACGCGTCGCCGCCGATCCCCTCGGAGGACGGCCGGGCCGTCGAGTCCTTCGTGCCCCTGGACGCGGATGCCGACCTCGGCGCGGCGGTCTCCGACCTCGAGAGCGCCCTCGCCGCGGACCTGCCCGAGGGGACGACCTCGTACGTCACCGGACCCGCGGGCTTCTCGGGCGACCTCACGGAGGCCTTCTCCGGCATCGACGGCCTGCTGCTGGGCGTCGCGCTCGCCGCGGTGCTCGCGATCCTGCTGATCGTCTACCGCTCGGCGCTCCTGCCCTTCATGGTGCTCGCGACCAGCATGTTCGCCCTGTGCGCGGCGCTCGCGGTGATCTGGCACCTGGCGCACGCCGGCGTGCTGCTGCTGAGCGGGCAGACCCAGGGCATCCTGTTCATCCTCGTGATCGGCGCCGCCACCGACTACTCCCTGCTCATGGTCGCCCGGTACCGCGAGGAGCTGCGCGCCGTCCCCGACCGCGGCGTCGCGCTGCTGCGCGCGATCCGCGGCACCGCCGAGCCGATCCTGGCCTCCGGCGGAACGGTGATCGCCGCCCTGCTGTGCCTGCTGCTGAGCGACCTGCGCTCGAACTCCACGCTGGGCCCGGTCGCCGCGATCGGCATCGCCTTCGCGATGCTCTCGGCGCTCACCCTCCTTCCCGCGCTCCTGTTCCTCGCGGGCCGCACCGCGTTCTGGCCCCGTCGGCCGCTCTACGACCCCGCCGAGGCCGAGCGCAGCGAGGAGGAGCTCGTGAACCGCGGGCTCTGGGCCGGCGTCGCCCGCCGCGTCGAGCGCCACCCGCGCCGGATCTGGATCGGCGTGGTGCTCGTGCTGTGCGTCGCGTGCGCGGGCCTGCTCCAGCTGCGGGCCGACGGCGTCTCCCAGTCCGAGCTCGTCCTCGGCGACTCCCAGGCCCGCACCGGCCAGGAGGTGCTCGGCGAGCACTTCCCGGGCGGCTCCGGCAGCCCCGCCCAGATCCTCGTCCCGCAGGACCAGCTGCAGGAGACGGCGGACCGGCTCCTGGACGCGGACGGGGTGGAGTCGGTGAGCGCGCGCTCCTCGGACGCTCCCTCGGGCAGCGCCGCGGTCACGTCCGACGGGATCCGGGGCGGTGTCGACCCCCGCGTCGAGGACGGGCGCGTGCTGCTCGAGGCGACGCTCGCCGACGCCCCCGACTCCGCGGCCGCCGAGACCACGGTGCGCGGCCTGCGGGAGGACCTGCCGCAGGACGCCCTCGTGGGCGGCGAGACCGCCACCGCGATCGACACCGACGACGCCTCCGTGCACGACCGGAACCTCATCATCCCCGTGGTCCTCGCGGTGATCGCGGCGATCCTCGTGCTGCTGCTGCGCTCCCTGCTCGCCCCGCTGCTGCTCATCGCGACCACGGCCCTCTCCTTCGGGGCGGCGCTCGGGGTCTCCGCGCTCGTCTTCGACCACGTGCTCGACTTCCCGGGGGCCGACGCGGCCGTGCCGCTGTACGGCTTCGTGTTCCTGGTCGCCCTGGGCATCGACTACAACATCTTCCTCATGACCCGCGTGCGCGAGGAGTCCCTCGCGTACGGCACGAGACCCGGGATCCTGCGCGGACTCACCCTCACCGGCGGAGTCATCACCTCGGCCGGGATCGTGCTCGCGGCCACCTTCGCAGCGCTCGCCGTGATCCCGATCCTCTTCCTGGCCCAGCTCGCGTTCATCGTCGCCTTCGGTGTCCTGCTGGACACCTTCGTGGTGCGCACCCTGCTGGTCCCGGCGCTCGCCGTCGACGTGGGGCGCAGCGTGTGGTGGCCCTCGCGGCTCGCGCGCCGCGCGGACCGCGCGGACTGAGCGGACCGCGCGGACTGAGCCGGCCGTTCCCAGCTCCAGTTCACCTTCCCTCCGTAGCGTCTGCGGTGCAGAGGGAGTACTTCGCCTCGGCGGGCTCGTCAATACGGTCGTGCGATCACGACCCGGGCCGTCGGTTCTGGGGGACCAGGACGAAGGAGACTCTGGCAGCCATCGCTTGCCCGAGCCCCTCAGGAGCCCTCAGTGGACGTCTCACCCCTCGTCTGGACGGTCACGCTCGCCGTGACCGTCGCCTTCTTCGTGTACGAGTTCTTCGCGCACGTGCGCACCCCGCACGAGCCCTCGATCGGCGAAGCCGCCCGCTGGTCCGCCCTCTACATCGGCCTGGCGCTGCTGTTCGGCGTCGGCATCGGGGTCTTCTCCGGATGGGGATACGGCGGCGAGTACTTCGCGGGCTACCTCACGGAGAAGGCGCTGTCGATCGACAACCTCTTCGTGTTCCTGCTGATCATGACCAGCTTCGCCGTGCCCAGGGTCCATCAGCAGAAGGTGCTGATGATCGGCATCGTCATCGCCCTCGTGCTGCGCGGCGCCTTCATCGCCGTGGGCGCGACGCTGATCGAGAACCTCTCCTGGGTCTTCTACGTGTTCGGCGCCCTGCTGCTCGTGCTCGCCTGGCGCCAGGCCTTCGGGTCCGAGGACTCCGATCCGACCGACGGCCGGATCATGCGCCTGGTGCGCCGCGTCCTGCCGGTCAGCGACGAGTACGACGGCGGCCGCTTCGTGACCCGCATCGACGGCAGGCGCTTCGTCACCCCGCTCATGCTCACGGTGCTCACCATCGGCGTGGTCGACGTGGTCTTCGCCGTCGACTCGATCCCCGCGATCTTCGGCCTCACCGAGCAGACGTACATCGTGTTCACGGCCAACGCATTCGCCCTGATGGGCCTGCGTCAGCTGTACTTCCTCATCGGCGGTCTGCTGCAGCGCCTCGTCTACCTCGCGCAGGGGCTCGCGATCATCCTCGCCTTCATCGGCGTCAAGCTCGTGATGCACGCCCTGCACGTCAACGAGCTGCCCTTCGTGAACGGCGGACAGCCGCTGCTGTGGGTGCCCGAGGTCCCGATCTGGTTCTCGCTGTCCTTCATCGGCCTCGTGGTCGCGATCGCGACCGTCGCGAGCCTGCTGCGCACCCGCGGCGCGGGGGCCGACGAGGCGCTCGACGAGGAGGCCGAGGACCCGTCCCTCAGCCGCCGGGGCTGATCCTGCCGCGCAGGTCCTCGGGGCCGGCCACCGGGTTCTCGCGGGTCTCGGCGATGAGCTCGCGAGCGGCGTCGACGCTGTCCCACGTGTTCCACAGCAGCGCGCCGCGGACGCGCCCGTCGGCCCCGTAGAGCACGACCTCGGCGGAGCCGTCCTCGGAGGCGTCCTCGCGCAGGACGCCCGAGGCGTCGAGCTCCCCGATCGCCTCGTAGCCGTCGTCGAGGAGGTCCGACCAGAAGAACGGCGTGTGCTCGTACGGGGTGAGGTCGCCGGCCATCGCCCGGCCGGCGGCCCTCCCCATCGTCTCGGCGTTGTCGACGTGCTCGACGCGGCGCCTGCCCAGCAGGGCATCGGGGTAGGAGGCGACGTCCCCGGCGGCGAAGACGTCCGCGGCGGAGGTCCTCAGCAGCTCGTCCACGACGATGCCGTCGTCCACCTCGATGTCCGCCTCCTGGGCGAGGGACGTGTTCGGGGTGACGCCGATCCCGATCACGACCGCATCCGCGGTGATCTCCCCGCCGTCCTCGAGGGTCAGGGTCACGGAGTCCCCGTCCTCCGAACCTCCGGCGAGGCGGCCCGTGACGATGCGGGCGCCCTTCGCGGCGAGCTTCCGGGTGATGCGGTCCGAGAGATCCGGCGGGAACATGCCGGGCTGGACCGTGCCGTGGGGGAGGACCAGCGTCACCCCGACATCGTTCTGCAGGAGCGCGGAGGCGATCTCGCCGCCGATGTACCCGCCGCCGACCACGGCGACGTGCGCGCCCGGGCTCGCCACGGCGCGCAGCGCCCGGTAGTCGGCGCTCGTGCGGTAGTGGATGACGCGCGGGCCCGGCGCGATCGGGCCGGTGCGCGGCGAGGCGCCCGTCGCGATCAGCAGGTGCTCGAAGCCGATCCGGGTGCCGTCGGCGAGTTCCACGCGATGTCCGTCCGGGTCGATCGCGACGACCGGGCTCGAGGTGTGGAGCTCGACGCCCTCCCCGGTCACATCCAGCACCGAGTCCTCGAGGGACGCGTCGGCGTCCAGCCACAGCGTCTTGGACAGATCGGGTCGGTGCACGGGCGGGTCGGGCTCCGCACCGAGGACGACGATCGAGCCGGTGCCGTCCTTCTCGCGGATGCCCGCAACGGCGCTGGCCGCGGCGACCCCCGCGCCGACGATCGCGTACGGGTAGGAATCCTGGAACTGCGTCATCGCGGCCTCCTCGTCCGGTTCTGCCACGACCCTAGACCCGTGGCGGCGACGGCGTGAGGGCCCCGCTGCCCGGCGCTCGCTCATGCGCGTCATCCCGTGGATGTCGGGGAGATCACAGGAGTACTGTGCACGAGCGGTTCCTGGACGACGGCGCCCAGCGCACCCGGACATCGAGCACGCAGGAGGAGTTCTTTGAGCACGATCAGCTATACGCCGCAGAAGTGGCGTCCCGAGCAGGTCACCATCACCGAACCCTCGGTGATCCGGCGAGCGATCGGGGCCGCGGCCATCGGCAACATCACCGAGTGGTACGACTTCGGCGTCTATGGATACCTGCAGGTCACCATCGAGGGCGTCTTCCTCCCGAAGAACGCGGGAGCCGCCGGCGCGATCATCGTGGCCGCCCTGTTCGCCGTCGCCTTCCTGGTCCGCCCCCTCGGCGGCATGTTCTTCGGCCCGCTGGCCGACCGCATCGGACGCAAGTCGGTCCTCGCCACCACGATGATCATGATGGCGCTGGGCACCTTCCTCATCGGCGTCCTGCCCGATTACGCGACGATCGGCCTCGCCGCCCCGTTCCTGCTGCTGGCCTGCCGACTGATCCAGGGCTTCTCGACCGGCGGCGAGTACGGCAACGCGATGGCCTTCATCGCCGAGTACGCCCCGGACCGCCGTCGCGGCTTCTTCGGGAGCCTGCTCGAGGTCGGCACCTTCGGCGGCTACGTGCTGGGCGCCTCGGTCGCGACCATCATGACCGCCATCCTCACGCAGGACCAGCTGCTCAGCTGGGGCTGGCGCCTGCCGTTCTTCGTCGCCCTGCCCCTGGGTCTCGTCGGCGTCTACCTGCGCTCCAAGCTCGAGGACACGCCCGCCTACCGCGAGCTCGAGAAGCAGCAGGACGCGGAGGCCAAGGCCAAGGCCGAGGAGAAGAAGGCCGCGAAGAAGTCCGGCGCGCCGGCGAGCTCCGAGGCCGGCGGCGGGACGAAGGGCCGCGGCGAGATCAAGGGCATCCTGCGCCTGTGGCCGAACCTGCTGGCGTGCATGGGCCTCGTGCTCGCCTGGAACGTCACGAACTACATGCTGACGGCGTTCATGCCGCAGTTCTTCCCGATGATCCGCGAGTACCAGGGCAGCGGCGGCGTCTCCGACCTCGCCTCCTCGATCCTGCAGATCATCGTCATGGTCATGTGCCTGATCCTGATCCCCGTGATCGGCCGTCTGAGCGACCGCGTGGGCCGCAAGGCCGTGGTGCGCGCGGGCTCGATCGCACTCATCGTGCTCTCGATCCCCTCGGTGCTCCTCATCCGCGGGAACAGCGACGTCACCGTGCTGTTCGGCCTGCTGATCATGGGCCTGAGCCTGATCTGCTTCAGCGCGACCATGCCCTCCACGCTGCCGTCGCTGTTCCCGACGGCCGTCCGCGCGGGCGCCCTGTCGATCTCCTTCAACGTCGCCATCTCGCTGTTCGGCGGCACCACCTCCACGGTGATGACCTCCCTGGTGACCTGGACCCACTTCCTCATGTGGCCCGCGATCTACCTGATGGCGGCCGGCGTGATCGGCCTGATCTGCGTGCACATCGTGCCCGAGAGCAACGGCCGCCCGCTGTGGGGCTCGAAGCCCGCGGCGAGCGACCGCAAGGAGGCCACGGCGCACGCGAAGGAGCTCAGCGAGGAGGCCGAGGCCTTCGTGCTCGCCCAGCGGGCGGGCGCCCACTGATCCTCCGTCGGGGCGGCCCGGCCGGCGCGCGGTGCGCCCGGCGCGGGCCGCTTCCTGTTTGCTCGCTCACAGGGCGTGGCCTCCGGTTTTGCGCTCGGACCCGAGCGGGGTAATGTTTTCGTTCGTCGGCGCCATTAGCTCAGTTGGTTAGAGCAGCTGACTCTTAATCAGCGGGTCCGGGGTTCGAGTCCCTGATGGCGCACCCGATCGAGAAGCCCCCGTCGCGGAAGCGACGGGGGCTTCGTCGTTCCCATCGTCCTCGCGGCCCCTGTCCGGTTCGCGTGCACGCCGCTCCCAGCCGCGGATCGGGAGAGCGGTGCAGGATCACTTAGACTCGACCTGCGCAGGCTCGATCCGCTCGAGGGCTCTCGATCCGGACGATCCGCGCACGACGCGACATGCGACCTGCGGAAGGAGATCGGCTGTGAAGATCGCCGTCACCGGTGCCACCGGCGTTCTGGGGCAGGAGGCGGTCGAGGCGCTCGTCTCCGCGGGCCACGAGGTGACGGGGGTGACCCGCCGTGAGCGCGGCATCCCCGTGGTCGAGGGCCGCGGCGCCTCCGCGGTCGTCGCCGATGTCTTCGACGCCGCCGCCCTCGAGGACGTCTTCGCGGGCCACGACGTGGTCGTGAACACCCTCGCCCACGTCCCGAAGGGCATGGCGGCCATGCGCCCGCTGGCCTGGCGCGAGGACGACAAGCTGCACATGGAGGCCTCCGTCGCGATCGCCTCGGCCGCGCAGACAGCGGGTGTGCAGCGCCTCGTCCAGGAGTCCACGATCTTCCTCTACCCCGACAACGGCGACGAGTGGATCGGCGAGGACGAGCCGCTGTCCGTCCGGAACCAGGCCTTCCGCCCGCGAGTGCGCGAGATGCGCGCGGCCGTCGACTTCGCGACCGGCGGGCGCAGCGCCGTGATCCTGCGCCTCGGCCAGCTCTTCGGCCGCGACCCGCAGACCACGCACACGCTCAAGGCCACCCGCAGCGGCGACCAGATCCTGCTGGGTCGGCCCGAGAGCTACATCACCCTGCTGCACCATCGCGACGCGGGCCGCGCCTTCGTCGCCGCCCTCGGCGCGCGCAGCGGCTTCTACAACGTGGGCGGGGAGCCGATCACCCGCGGACGCTGGGCCAAGGACCTCGGCACCGAGGCCAAGGCCAAGGGGCCCGCGAAGTTCTACCCCGAGATCGCGCAGGCCGTCGTCGGCACCCGGCTCGACGTCCAGCGCCGCAGCCTGCGCGTGAGCTCCGTGCGCTTCATGTCCGAGACGGGCTGGCGCCCTCTCATCGGCCCCTCGACCCCCGGCTGGTCGCGCATGTGAGGGGAGCCCTCCGGCGACTGTGCCGGGGTGTTCACAGAACCTTCGCACGCCCGGCCCAGGAACCCCGCTCGGGGCGGCGTGGCGCGTGCCAGAATCGACGCATGTCCTCCCTCGGCGTCCGTGCAGGTGAGCGTGCAGGTGAGCAGGCCCACCGCAGCGGGCGGGCCCGGGGCGGCGCGCCGTATCCTGGCGCACGGCCGGAGGTCGGCCGGCAACCCACCAGGCAGCGGGGAGAGACGAGGATGAACCCAGCGCGCACGAGCGTGCACGGTGCGCGCACCGGCATCGGCCGGGCCCACGCGAAATCGATCCTGCTGGGCGAGCACGCCGTCGTCTACGGCACCCCCGCGATCGCCGTCCCGCTGCACGCGCTCGACCTCACCGTGCGCGTCACCGAGCGCGCCGACGAGCAGCTCCACCTGCGCAGCGCCCTGTTCACCGGCTCCGCGGCCGACGCCCCGCAGCGCCTGCACCCCCTGGTCACCGCGATCCACGCGGCTCTCGCGCTCACCACCTCGGCGCCGATCGGCCTGGACGTCGAGATCGACTCGGCGATCCCCTTCGAGCGCGGGCTCGGCTCGAGCGCGGCCGTGGCCGCCGGCATCGCCCGCGCGATCGGCGACCTCACCGAGACGCCCCTGGATCCCGAGGCCGTCCACGACGTCGTCATGGCCGCCGAGACCATCGCCCACGGCCGCTCGAGCGGACTGGACGGCAGGGCCGTCGCGTCCGACGTGCCCATCCGCTTCCGCGGCGGGGAGGTCACCCCCGTCCCCGTCGGCGCCCCGCTCACCTTCGTCCTCGCCGACAGCGGCCACGAGGGGTCGACCGCGGAGGCCGTCGGCGCGGTCCGCGAGCTGCGCGAGACCTTCCCGAGCCGTGTCGACGGGATCATCGGCCGCCTGGGCGGCATCGTCGAGGAGTCCCTCGACCGCTTCGCCGCCGGCGACGTCCCCGCGCTCGGCGCGCTCATGGACGAGGCGCACTCCCTGCTCACCGAGCTCGAGGTGTCCGATGCGACCCTCGACCGCCTCGTCGCCGCGGCCCGCGGGGCCGGCGCGGCGGGCGCGAAGCTCACCGGGGGAGGGCGCGGAGGCTGCGTGCTCGCCCTCGCCCCCGACGCGGCCCGCGCCGCGGATCTCGAGACGATGCTGCGGGACGCCGGCGCGACCCGCACCTGGCAGACCACGGTGGAGACCGCATGAGAACGGCGACAGCGCGCGCGCACCCGAACATCGCGCTCGTGAAGTACTGGGGCAAGGCCGACGAGGAGCTCATCCTCCCCGTCGCCGGCAGCATGTCCATGACCCTCGACGCCTTCGCCACGACGACCACGGTGGCCCTGGACCCGGAGGCCGACGAGGACTCCTTCGTCCTCAACGGCACCCCGGCGACCGGCACGGCCCTCGCCCGGACCACGCGGTTCCTCGACCACGTGCGCGAGCTCTCCGGCTCGAGCGAGCGGGCGCGCGTGGACTCGGTGAACGAGGCGCCCACCGCCGCGGGCCTCGCCTCCTCCGCCTCGGGATTCGCAGCCCTCGCCCTCGCCGCCTCCCGCGCCTTCGGGCTCGCGCTCGACGAGCGCGCGCTCAGCCGCCTGGCCCGCCGCGGCTCCGGCTCGGCCTGCCGCTCCGTCGTGGATCGCTATGCGGTCTGGCACGCGGGGACCGACGACGAGACCTCCTACGCCGAGCAGATCGACGCCCCGGACCTGCGCCTGGTGATCGTCACGGTCGACGGCGCCCAGAAGGCCGTCTCGAGCCGCGAGGGCATGCGCCGCACGGCCGCGACCTCGCCGTTCTACGACGCCTGGATCACCTCGACCGCCCGCACCCTCGAGGAGATGGTGCGCGCGTGCGCCGCCGGGGACGTCACCCGGATCGGCGAGATCACCGAGTCCCATGCCCTGCGCATGCACGCCGTCATCGCCTCGAGCGAGCCGCCCGTGCGGTACCTCGCGCCCCCGAGCGTGGCCGTCTTCGACACCGCCGCCGCGCTGCGGGCCCAGGGCGTCGTCGCCCACCCCACCGCCGATGCCGGCCCCAACGTGTGCGTGCTGACCACGCCCGCGGACGCCGAGACGGTCGCCCGGGCGGTCTCCGCGCACGGCAGCGTCCGGATCGTCGGCCCCGGGCCCGGCGCGCACCTCGTGGACGCGACGGTCGATGCGGCTGAGACGGACGGGGGCGAGCGATGATCGAGACCCGCGCCCCCGGCAAGCTCTACATCGCCGGCGAGTACGCCGTGGTCGAGCCCGGCCATCCCGCGATCCTCGTGGCCGTCGACCGCTACCTCACCGTGCGCCTCACCGAGGCGATCGGCATGGGGCGCGTCCACTCGAGCCGCTACGGGCACGGCCCCGTGACCTGGGTGCGCGACGCCGACGGCGACACCATCGTGGTGGACCACAGCCCCTTCGACTACGTCACCGCGGCGATCACGATCCTCGAGCGCCTGCGCTCCGAGCGGGGCCTCGACCCGCGCTACTTCGACCTGCACATCGACTCCGAGCTGGACGACTCCAGCGGTCGCAAGTTCGGGCTGGGGTCCTCGGCCGCCGTCACCGTCGCCGTCGTCGATGCGCTCGATCGGTTCTACGGCCTCGGGCTCACCGCGATGGAGCGCTTCCGCCTCGCGCTGCTCGCGACCATCCACGTCGCCCCGAAGGCCTCCGGCGGCGACCTCGCGGCCTCGACCTTCGGCGGCTGGATCGCCTACACCGCGCCCGACCGGGCGCGGCTGCTCGCCCTCAGCGACGCCCTCCCGGTGGCCGAGGTGCTCACCGCCCCCGAATGGGACGTGTGCACGGTGCGTCCGCTGCCGGACCTCGCCGCGCTGCGCCTGCTCGTGGGCTGGACCGGCTCTCCCGCCTCGACCGAGCGGCTCGTGGACCGCGTGCGCATGAGCGAGGACGACCTCGACGCGCACTACGCCCGGTTCCTCGACGACTCCCGCACCGCCGTCGAGGAGCTCGTCGCCGCCTGGGACAGCGACCCCGCGACGATGCTCGAGATCATCCGCCGCTGCCGCCGCCTGCTCCAGAAGCTCGGGCGCCTGCGCGGCACCACCATCGAGACCGACCAGCTGCGCACCCTGTGCGACCTCGCCGAGGCCAGCGGCGCCGCCGGCAAGCCCTCCGGGGCGGGCGGCGGCGACTGCGGCATCATGCTCCTGCCCGGCGACGTGAGCGACGACGCGGTGCTCGCCACCTGGCGCGAGCACGACATCCTGCGTCTGGACCTGCGCCCCCACCTCCCGCAGACCGCGGACGCCGCGGGGGCCGTGCGATGAGCGCGGGGACCGACGGGGCGAGGCCCGACGCCGACGCCGCGGGACGCCGCGAGCGCAAGGAGGACCACGTGCGCCTCGCCACCGCGCAGTGGCAGGGCGGGACGCGCACCACCGAGTTCGACGATCTCGAGTTCCTCCACCACGCGCTCGGCGGGGTCAGCCTGCCGGAGGTCGACCTCGGCGTCGAGCTGTTCGGCCGCACCGTGGCCGCGCCCTTCTACATCAACGGCATGACCGGCGGCACGGAGTCCACCGGGCGCATCAACCAGCAGCTCGCGATCGCCGCGCGCGAGACCGGCACCGCCATGGGCTGCGGCTCCGTCTCCATCGCCCTCGAGGACGAGTCCGCCGCGGACGCCTTCCGCGTGATCCGCCGCGAGAACCCCGACGGTCTCGTGATGGCGAACATCGGCGTGGGCCGCAGCGTCGAGGACGCCCGCCGAGCCGTCGACCTGCTGCAGGCCGACGTCCTCCAGGTGCACGTCAACGCCGTGCAGGAGACCGTCATGCCCGAGGGCAGCCCCGACTTCTCCTCATGGCTGCGGGGCATCGAGCAGATCGTGGCGGCGCTCGAGGTGCCGGTGCTCGTCAAGGAGGTCGGCTTCGGGCTCAGCGCCCGCACCCTCGCCGACCTCGCATCCATCGGCGTGGCCTGGGCCGACGTCTCCGGGCGCGGCGGCACGGACTTCCTCGCCATCGAGAACGACCGCCGCCCCGGCCGCGACTACTCGTATCTCACCGGCTTCGGCCAGTCCGCGCCCGCCGCGCTGCTGGACGCCCGCGCCCACCAGGACGAGCTGGGCGGGATGACGCTGCTCGCCTCCGGCGGAGTCCGCGACCCCCTCGACGTCGTCAAGGCCCTCGCGCTCGGCGCCCGCGCCGTCGGCGTCGCCGGCTCCTTCCTCAAGGCCGTGGTCGAGGGCGGGCCCGAAGGGCTCGTCGAGCTCATCGGCTCCTGGCAGCGGCACACCCGCGAGCTCGCGGCCCTGCTCGGCGCCCGCACGGCAGCGGGCCTCACGGGCACCGATGTGCTCGTGCGCGGGCGCCTGCGCGAGTTCTGCACCCTGCGCGGCATCGACGCGGGCGCCTGCGCGCACCGCTCCGCCCGCGCCACCGACGATCCCTCCGACCCCCAGGAGCAGCGATGAGCACCGAGCCCGAACCCACCGCATCCGCCACCACTGCATCTGCCCCTGCTGCGCCCGCGCCCACCACGCAGATCCCCACCCGCTGGGTCGGCCCGCTGCGGATGAGCGGCAACGCCGTCGAGGGGGAGATCGAGGTGCCGCTCGCGACCTACGAGACCCCGCTGTGGCCCTCCGTCGGCCGCGGGGCGCGGATCTCCCGGCTGGTCGAGGGCGGCATCCGCGCGACCGTGCTGGGGGAGCGGATGACCCGCTCCACGCTGTTCGTCGCTCCCGACGCGGCGACCGCCTTCGAGGCGTCGAAGGTCATCGCCGAGCGCGTCGACGAGCTGCGCGAGGTCGTCTCCTCGGGGTCCCGCTTCGCCCGTCTCGAGGAGATCCACCCCGAGATCGTCGGGAACCTGCTGTTCACCCGCTTCGCGCTCACCACGGGCGACGCCTCGGGCCACAACATGGTCACGCAGGCCTCCGAGCAGCTCATGGAGCGGATCCTCTCCTGGGACCTGGGGATCGAGTACGGATCGATCTCCGGGAACTTCTGCTCGGACAAGAAGGCCACCGCCGTCAACGGCGTCCTGGGCCGGGGCCGCAGCGTCGTCGCCGAGATCCTCATCCCGCACGAGATCGTCGAGAAGCAGCTGCGCTCGACCGCCGAGCGGATCACCGACCTGGTGGTGCGCAAGGACTGGATCGGCTCCACGATCGCCGGCGCCCTGCGCTCGGCCAACGCGCACTACGCGAACATGCTGCTCGCCTTCTACCTCGCGACCGGCCAGGACGCCGCGAACATCGTCGAGGGCTCCCAGGGCTTCACCCACGCCGAGGTCCGCGAGGAGGGGCTGTACTTCTCGTGCACCCTCCCGCACCTGATCGTCGGCACCGTGGGCAACGGCAAGGACCTCCCGCACGTCGACTACGCGATGGAGCGGCTCGGCTGCCGGGAGGAGCGGGAGCCCGGCGCGAACTCGCGCCGGCTGGCCGCGCTGATCGCCGCGAGCGTGCTGTGCGGCGAGCTCTCGCTGCTGGCCGCCCAGACCAACCAGGGTGAGCTGATGACGGCCCATCGTCGCCTCGAGCGGAGGAAGGCACCGCGCTCATGACCAGCACCGGAGAACCCACCAGCACCGAAGAATCCACCGGCACCAGCATCGGCATCGAGGACCTCGAGCTCGCCGCCTCCCACCACGTCCTGGACCTCGGCGCGCTCGCCGAGGCGCGCGGCGTCGACCCCGCGAAGTACACGCGCGGGATCGGCCTGGACGAGATGGGCGTGGTCGCGGCCGACGAGGACGTGGTCACCCTGGGCGCCTCCGCCGCCTCGCGGCTGCTCGCGCGCACCGGGACCGAGGGCCTGCGCACCGTGCTGTTCGCGACCGAGTCCGGCGTGGACCAGTCCAAGTCCGGTGCGGTGATCGTCCACGGACTGCTCGGGCTGCCGAGCTCCGTGCGCTCCGTCGAGCTCAAGCAGGCCTGCTACGCGGGCGCGGCCGCCGTGCAGACGGCCATCGGCATCGTGGCCCGTCGGCCCCGGGAGAAGGTGCTCGTGATCGCCGCCGACGTCGCCCGCTACGGCCTCGGCACCTCCGGAGAGCCCACGCAGGGCGCCGGCGCCGTCGCGCTGCTGATCGCCGCCGACCCGGCGCTCCTCGCGATCGACCCCGTCTCCGGCGTCTACTCGGCCGACGTCGACGACTTCTGGCGCCCGAACGACTCCACGACCGCGCTCGTGAACGGCCGGCTCTCGATCAGCGCCTACAAGAACGCGCTGCTGGGCGCGTGGGACGACCTGCAGGAACAGGGCGGCCCCGGCGTCGACGAGCTCGACGCCGTGGTCTACCACCAGCCCTTCACGAAGATGGCCGTCAAGGCGCAGCGCTTCCTCGACCAGCACACCGGCGGCCGGCTCGACCCCGAGGCGCTCGAGCAGGGCGCCGTCTACGACCGCCGTCTCGGCAACACCTACACCGCCTCGCTGTGGGCCGGGCTCGCCGCGCTGCTGGACCACCGCGACGGGCTCGAGGGCCGACGGATCGGCCTGTTCAGCTACGGCTCCGGCAGCGCGGGGGAGATGCTCACCGGCACCGTCCAGCCCGGGTACGCGCGCCCCGAGCGGGCCGCGGCGACCCGAGCGGCCCTGGATGCACGCGTCCCCGTGACCGTTGCCGAGTACGAGGAGCTGCACGAGCGCCTGCTGGGCAGCGATGAGGACGTCGAGACCCCGCGCGCGACCACGGCGCCGTTCCGCTTCGCGGGCGTCCAGGAGGGCGCGCGGAAGTACGAGGCGACCGTCTAGGAACGAAGTGCTCCGCGGCCCCGCGTGCGCTGCGGAGCGCAGCGAGGAGGACGCATGACCGTGTCGGAGCCGCAGCGCAGCATGCTGGTCGTCGGCGGCGGGATCGTCGGCATCTGCCTCGCCCGCGAGCTCGCCGACGCGGGCTGCACCGTGACGGTGCTCGAGCGCGACACGGGGGAGCCCCGCGGCTCGACGCGCTTCGCCCCGGGCTTCGTGGGCGTGTTCAACGACGAGCCCCTGCTCACCGAGCTCGCCCGCGTCTCAGCAGAGATCTTCGACGAGATCGGGGCGCCTTCGCAGAGGTCTTCCGTCGGCCCCGGCCCCGGCCCTGGCCCTGGCCCTGGCCCTGGCTCTCGCCGTGCCGCGTTCGAGAGGACCGGCGGCCTGGAGATCGCGACGTCCGCCCCGGGAGCACGAGAGGTCGCGCGCCGCGTCGACGCGTCCCGCGCCGCGGACCTGCCGGCACAGCTGCTCGGGCCCTCGGACCTTCCTGCTTCGGTCGCCGCCCTCGTCGATCTCGACAGGGTGGAGGGCGTCGGACTCTTCCCCGCCGACGGCAGCGCAGACGTGCCCGCCCTGCTCGCCTGCGCGCGACGCGAGGCGATCGCCCGTGGGGTGCGGATCGTGGAGGGGCGAGAGGTCGTCAGGATCTCCCGCGATCGGGGGACGGTGCGCGTGACCTCGGCCGACGGCAGCTCGTACAGCGGCGACGATGTAGTGCTCGCCGGCGGCATCTGGGGGCCGCCCCTGATGCGGCGGATCGAGGGAACGGAGATCGACCTGCCGCTGGTCCCCGTCGCCCATCCCTACGTCTACTCGGGACCTTCGACCGGCCTCGCACCGGGGCCGTTCCTGCGATGGCCCGAGCACCACGTCTACGCACGGGTGCACGAGGACAGGCTGGGCATCGGCACCTACGACCATGCGCCGCAGCCCGTGGACCAGCAGCAGCTGGGAGGCGGTGCCGCCCTGCCGTGGGACCCCGCCTTCTCGACGGCGATCGAGGCCGCGCAGCAGGTCCTGCACGAGCGGGCGCGCTTCACCGCGCAGCGGCGGGTGGACGGAGTGTTCGCGATGAGCCCGGACAACCTGCCCTTCGTCGGCGCCCATCCCGAGGTCGAGGGGGTCTGGATCGCTCAGGGCCTCTGGGTCACGCATGCCGCAGGCGCCGCGAGGATGCTCGCGGAGGCGATGACGGCCGGGGCGGAGATTCCCGCGCGACTGGTGCCGGGCCGATTCGCCGGGGACGACCCGAGCGCCCTGCGCGCCGCGGCGCTGCGGATGTACCGGGACATCTACGCGAGCGGCTCGGACTGAGTCCCGCTCGGCCGCTTCCCGAGGGACGACTGGAAGCGGAGCAGGTAGCCGTCGGGATCCTGGACCAGGAACTGCACGACGCCCGCCTCCTGCGCTCCGGTGCGGTACCAGCGCGTCTCGGGAGCGAGGAACAGCTCCGCGCCGCGCCTCACCAGGCGCCGTGCCAGCGCCTCCGCGTCCGGGATGCCGATCTGCAGGTTGATGCCCCGGCCCAGCGGGGGATCGAGCCGCCCCGTGACCCAGTCGCGGCCGATACCGCGCTGATCGAGCATGACGTGGGCGCTCCCCAGCTCGAGATAGGCGAAGCCCTCCTCGGGGCGCGCATAGCGGACGGAGAAGCCGCACTCCTCGACCCAGAAGCGCAGACTGCGCGCGAGGTCCTCGACCATGAGCTCCGGGACCAGGGCAGGGGAGGTGTCCATCGGGGCATCCTCCCACCTGCCCGGGTCCCGGAGGCTCAGCCGAGCTCGGCGTAGAGCTGCTCGGGAGGGCTCGCCAGGCGCGCCTTGATCGCGGCGGTGTCCGTGTCGAGCACCTCGCTGCGGCCCGCCTCGAGGGCGTCGAGGAGCATCGCCACGACCTGTCGGGGATCGTTCTTGGGGATGTCCCAGCCGGCCATCATGTCGGTGTCGGTCGAGGCGAGGTGGACGCCCAGGACCTGCGTCCCCTGGGCGGCGAGCTCGAGCCGGGTGCTGTTGGTCAGCTGCCACTCGGCGGCCTTCGAGGCGGCGTACGAGCCGTTGCCGGGGAAGGTGCGGAAGGACAGCAGCGACATGATGTTGATGATCGCGCCGCCGCCGTGTGCTGCGAGCACCGGGGCGAACGCCCGGGAGACATGCAGGGCGCCGAAGAAGTTGGTCTCCATCTCGGCGCGGATGCGCTCGAGGTCGCCCGTGAGCAGGTTCTGGGCCGAGGCGATGCCGGCGTTGTTCACGAGGAGGTCGACGTCGCCGGCCTGCTCGGCGGCGGAGGCGGCGTGCGCCCCATCGGTCACGTCCAGGCGCAGCGGGACGACCCGCGGGTCGGTGAAGGGGAGCGACTCCGGGCGCCGGGCGGTGGCGTAGACGCGCCGGGCGCCCCGCTCGAGCAGCTGCTCGACGACGATGCGGCCGATGCCCCGATTGGCTCCGGTGACGAGTGCGGTGCTGTGTGCGATGTCCATGTGCGCGACACTAGGACCTGACACCCATGTCAGATGCAAGGGGCGGGGGCGCGATGCAGGAGGAGACCGGGATGCTGAGGATCGGCGAGCTCGCGAGCAGCACCGGGGTGAGCGTGCGCTCCCTGCGCTACTACGAGTCGAGGGGACTGCTCGAGGCGCAGCGCACGGGCGGTGGGCAGCGCTCCTACCAGGGGGAGGCCGTGAACCGCGTGCTGCTCATCCAGCAGCTCTTCGCCGCCGGGCTCAGCAGCGCCGACATCGCCGAGCTGCTGCCGTGCATGCGCAGCGGCCGCACCACGGCCGCGATGGTCGAGCGGCTGGAGCGCGAACGGGCGCGGATGGAGCAGCAGATCGAGCAGCTCCACGCGGCGCGCGACCGACTCGACGGCGTGCTCGCGGACGCGCGGAGCAGGAACGCGACGAGCGCGCCCACCCGAGGGTGAGCGCGCTCGTCGTGACCGGGCGGGGAGAGCCCGCCGGAGATCCGGGCCTCAGGCGTCCTTGTGCTGGACCAGCGCGCGCTGCACACCGGTGCGCTTCGAACGGGGCACCAGGACGTTCTCGTCGAAGTGGCCCACGCCGATGAACGAGATGAAGACCTCGTGGTCCGGGATGTCGATGAGCTCGCGGATCTTGGTCTCCTTCTCCGTGCCCATCGCCGTGTTGAGCGGCACCGAGCCCAGACCCACCTGGGTGAGTCCCAGCAGCAGCGACATCATGAACAGCCCGCCGTCCACGAACGGCTGGTTGCGCTCGGGAGCGAAGAGGAACGCGTCCAGGTCCGCGGAGACCAGCAGCAGCCTGGGCGGCATCTCGTAGCCGGCGAAGCCGCCCTGGATGTCCAGCACCTTCTTGATGACGTCGGGGTCCTCGAACTGGTGGACCCTCGCGCCCTGGCGGTTGCAGACCGAGGGCGACTGCATCGCGATCTGCACCGCGCGCGCGATCTCCTCGTCCTTCACGGGCTCGGAGGTGTACTCGCGCACGCTGCGGCGGCCGTAGACGACGTCGAGGAAGCTGCGCTCCGCATCCTCGTTCTCCACCTCGCCGACGAGCTCCCGGACCTGCCCGGCCGGCAGCACGCCGCCCTCGGAGTGGGTGGTGCCGTCGATGAGGGCCTGGGCGGGCTCGGAGAACAGCTGGCGGAAGTGGGAGACGTCGGTGCCGAGCTGGTCGTGGCGGTCGAAGTAGGCCTTCATCACGGCGGCCGAGCTCTGCAGGAACTCGTCCGAGGTGTCGCGATCCGCGGCGAGCCAGGCGTTCATCTCCTTGGCGAGGCCCGGGACCGCGCGGCCGCCGAAGCCGGGGCGGAAGTTGCTGCGGCTCAGCCCCTTCTCGATGGCGTGCGCGTGGAAGATCATCCGCGCCTGGGCGCCGGAGACCCCGTCGGCCGAGCGGGCGTGGCCGAACGAGCGCACCTGGCGCTCGGAGTCCTTGAGCGCGAGCGCCTTCGCCTGGGCGGAGAAGCCGCCCGCGGGAGCCCCGCCCTTGCGCTTGGCCGGGGCCTGTGCGGCGAGGGCGCCGGTGGGGATCCGCTCGATCTCGATGCTGCGGATGTCCGCCCCGGCACGGCGGCCGGTGAAGTGCACGCCGCCGAGCATGAACTGGGTGAACCCGGGCTCGGAGACCGTGAAGGTGAGCGTGTCGGTGCGGGCCTGGCCGCGTGCGCCCTCGACGTTCACGGCGCCGACGACGCGGAAGCGCGTCGACTCGGGGTTGCGCACGTGGATGTTGACCTTCTTGGCGTCGGTCGTCGGCGTCCAGTCGATGCGCAGCTGGTAGGCCGAGCCTGCGACGAGCGGCTCCGGCAGATCGGTCCACACCAGGTTGCCCAGCACGTCGCCGCCGCGCGCCACCCGCAGGCGTGTCTGCTTGCCGCGACGGGCGATCTTCCAGCCGGAGCCTCCGGTCGCGAACTCCGGCGCGGTGAGCGTGAGCTTCTGGCGCGGGTAGAGCGCGGCGGAGCCGGTGGTGCTCGGGTCCAGCGCGTCCTTCAGCCATGCCATCGACGACTCGCGGCCGGAGCTGATGTAGTCGCGGGCGGTCGAGTAGTCGATCTCGCGGGTGACGTTCGGGTTCGCGGCGATGTCCTCGTGGGAGTCGGTCTCGCGCACGCGCCGCGTCTCGTCGAAGCCGAGCGAGCTCATGAGGTTCTTGAAGCGGTCCGCACCGCGCTTGCTGTTGAAGATCGAGGAGAAGGGCTTCTCGAAGATCGCCGCGAAGGCGGAGCCGTGGAAGCTGTCGGTGACGACGTACTCCGCGTCCTGGTAGGTGCGCAGGAAGTTCTCCGGACGGTCCTCGTCGAGGATCTGGGCGCGCGGCTCGTCGGCCCACAGGGTCCGGCAGTGCTCGATGCCGTCATCGGGGTTCGGGATCACGCGGATGATCTCGAGGCCGAGCTTGTCCGCGATGCCCTGCGCGACGGCCTTCTTCTCCTCGGTCGGATCGAGGAAGAACACGCTGAGGTACTCACCCTCGGGGGCGACGGTGGCCTTCGCGGCGAGCTCGTCGTAGTGCTCGCGAGGCAGCAGGAAGACGGGGTCGACGACCAGCGAGGCCTTCGCGCCGAAGATATCGCGCGCGGTGTCCACCGCGTAGCCCTCGCGCACGGAGATCGCCTTGAAGCGCTGCAGCTGCGCGGCGTGGGTGGCGATGAACTCGGGCGTGAACTTCTTGGTGCCGCGGTTTCCGAAGGAAGTGCCGTAGGCGACGCGGTTGTTCTGCTCCGAGACGAAGTCCAGGAAGAGATCGCTGTTCACGCGGCCGATCAGCGGGTTCCACAGCTGGTCGCTGCCCACCACGAAGGTGCGCGCGCGCTCGTTCAGGCGCGGCAGCTCGGTGAAGTGCATCTGCTGGGTGGTGTGGTAGCCGACACGCTCGGCGAACTGCATGGAGACGATGTCGTCCGGCCACTCGACACGGAAGCCGTTGTAGCCCAGGGGCTCGTGGACCATGAGCACCGAGTGGCCGAGGTTCTGGATCGCGCGGTTCAGGCCGTAGTACGTGAGGATCGACCCGTAGTTCTTCCCGTACCACCAACCGCACACGGCGACGTCGAATGTCTGCTTCGGATCGGTCATCTGGTGAATCCTTGCCTCTCATCGCTTGCTGCAGGAGGTGACGCCTGGAGTCTGTGATGCATTTCGTGCGTGTGCCCGTGAATTCGATGCGTTCGTTGTTCCGGGCGGGCGACCGAAATGCTTGCGGTGAGTCTAGCCCAGCACCGCCGGGGGAAATCGGTCGTGTCGCGCCGGTGTCACGGGGAGATCCCGCAGGCCGATGGGGACCACCGCGGAGGACGGGTGGCGAGTGCGGGGCGCGGGGCCGGTGATCGCGGGGTGGGCCGCCGTCGGGTGCGGTGGGCGAACGCGGTATCACCCCAGGTGAGGAACATCGGCGGCCATGGCGTGCAGGTCGCGGCGTCGCGACCTGGCATCGACGGGTGCTGGTTTCTGGCCCGGCGAGGTGTGCGGAACGGGCTCGGACGGGGGTCCGTGGTCGACTTCACCGACTGAGGGAACGGACGCAGTACGTCAGGTGTACGGGCGGTGAACGGAATGCGGACGAATGGTAAGAGAATTGATGAGAGGCATGGAGGAAGAATGGAGGCCGTGTGAGGGCGCGCCACCGTTCATGTGCAGGTCGAGGGCGTCCAAGAATTCGGTGCGGGGTGTTTCCTGCGCATCGATCATGAATTCGCTGCATCGGCATTCGAATGATTCCCGGGCAGCGGCGGGCTGCAGTGGGAGGCGGGAGAGGCGGCGTCGCATGAGAGCGGGGCGGCGGATGCATGGGCTCGCTGGGCGCCGCCGGTGTCCACGACGATGTCCGGACAGTCCTCCGGACAGAAAAAACGCCCTGTCACCAGGGCGTTTCTTGGGGTGATCGACGGGATTTGAACCCGCGACCGCCTGGACCACAACCAGGAGCTCTACCTACTGAGCTACGACCACCATGTGCGCTCCGAGGACCGCAACGAGAAGCAAGCATACCGGGCGTCGGCCCTGCTCCGCACCCTCGGACGGGGGTTCTCGCTGTGAGACGCCTTGCACTTCGCCGGCACGGCAGACTGGGGCATCGGTCCGGAGGACTCCGGGCCGGAAAAGCAGGAGCCGGATCCCGCCTCGTCATGACAGGCTCGCCGCATGCTCCTGCTCGTGACCGGCTCCAGCTGCTCCGGGAAGACCACGGCGGCCTTCTCGTGCGCTGATCTTCCGCGCATCGTGGTCCACGACAGCGACGAGCGCGGCGTGCCGAGCAATGCCGACACCGCCTGGCGCCAGCGCGAACTGCGCTGGTGGGTGCGCGAGGCGATCCGGTTCGAGGAGCACGGTGTGGACCTGCTGCTCACGGGCCAGTCGCCGATCGGCGAACTGCTGGCGGTGCCGGAGGTCGCAGACCTGCGCGCGGCGGTGTGCCTCCTCGACGTCGCGGACGAGGAGCGTCGACGCCGATTGGTGGCCCGTGATCCCGGGACGTGGTCGCCGACGCAGGTCGACGCGTTCCTGGGATGGGCTCGCTGGCACCGGCGGCACGCCGCGGACCCCGCCCACGCTCCCGAGGTGATCGTCGCGACGGGCGAGCCGGGCATGCGATGGGAGCGCTGGCTGCCTCCCGCCGCGAGGCCGCGCGCGTGGCAGGTCGAGGTCATCGACACGACCGGGACACCCGTCCTGGACACGGTCTCCCGGCTGCGGGAGTGGATCTCGAGGAGCCGCGGGCCCGTCGTCAGCGCATGATCCGCTTGCCCGCGGGCCGATGGGGGAGAACAGTGGGGGCATGATCATCGCCTTCTCCGTCCAGCCCACCGGTGAGCCCTCCGATCCCGGCCTCACCCGCGACCTCGCCGAGGGATCCGACGCCGCGAGCGTCCACGACGCCGTCGCCGCCGCCGTCCGCGTGGTCCGGGAGTCCGGGCTCCCGAACCGCACCAGCTCGATGTTCACCGAGATCGAGGGCGACTGGGACGAGGTGATGGGCGTCGTGCGGCGCGCGACGGCCGAGGCCGGCCGCTACGGCTCGCGCGTCTCCCTCGTGCTCAAGGCCGACATCCGCCCCGGGCACGAGGGCGAGCTCGACGGGAAGATCGAGCGCCTCGACGCCGCCCTCGACCGGAACTGAGGGCGGCGCCGCATGTGAGAGCGGCGCCGCCAGGCCGAATCAGCCGATCTCGTCGACCAGGCCGTCGCGGACCGCGGCGGCCATGGTCGGGGTGACGGGCAGTCGCGGGATGAGCGTGGCCTGGTAGGCGTGGTAGATGTCCGGCTTGCCCTCCCAGGTGCGCGCCTGGGGCTGGTTGCGCCGGTCCAGCTCGTGGTGCCAGCTGCCCCGCTCGGGATCCAGCAGGAACTCGCTGACGTACTCCCACCAGGCCTGGTAGCGGTCGGCCCACTTCCGGTCGCCCGTCACCTGGAACATCACGGCCGCGGCGGCGGTCGCCTCGGCGGCGACCCAGTGCATGCGCTCGTGCACCACGGGCGTGCCGTCCCAGTCCACCGTGTAGGGGAAGCCGGGCTCGCCGTCCATGCCGAAGGCGTCGTCGGCCCTCCCCATCAGGGCATTCGCGGCCTCGAGCATCCAGTCGGGTGCCTCGCCGTCCTTCGCGAGCAGCGCGGCGCGCCCGTGCAGCACCAGGCGGGACCACTCGAGCCAATGGCCGACGGTCGCGCCGTAGGGACGGAACGGATCGGCCGGCTTGTCCTCGTTGTAGTCGAGGATCGGGTTCCACGAGGTGTCGAAGTGCTCCGGCAGCAGCCAGTCCTGCTCGCGCGCGAACTCGTCGATCGCCCGGGTCATGATGCCCACGGCGCGGTCCAGCCAGCGGCGCTCCCCGGTGACATCGGCCGCGGCGAGCAGGGCCTCGGTCGTGTGCATGTTCGCGTTGATGCCCCGGTACTCCTCGCAGACGGCGAAGGCGCGGTCGAAGGTGTCCACGCTCATCCCCGCCTCCTCGTCGTAGAACTTCTCGTCGAGGACGCCCAGGGCCTCCTCGAGCAGCTCCGCGGCGTGCGGGCGTCCGGCGGCGGACGCGGAGGCGGCCGCGAGCACCACGAACGCGTGCGCGTAGGCCTCCTTGGCGTCGTCGATGACGGTCTCCCCGGCGATCTTCGAGAACCAGCCGCCGTGCTCCTCGTCCTTGAAGACGGTGCGCAGGGACTCGATGCCGTGGTCCACGAAGCGCCCGTACTCGGGGCTGCCCAGCATCGTGGCGAGCGCGAAGCAGTGGGTCATGCGGCAGGTCACCCAGAGCTCGGCCGGCTTGTCGCCGTCGAGCTCGCCGTTCTCGTCGAGCCAGCCGAAGCCGCCGTCCTCCCGCAGCGACTCGGCGCCGAAGACGAGGAGCTCCTCGCCCTCGGAGTCCAGCCAGGTGCGATGGGTGGCGCGCTGCAGCCACGGCACCGCCGGTGCGGAGGAGCCCGCCGCGCCTGCGGCCGCCTCGTCGGACCCGTCGGCGCTCTCGCCGTCGGCCGTGAGCTCGAAGGTGCGCGCGGCGGCCTGGGCCTGCGCGGTCGTCGGCCCCGGGTCGGCCACGAACAGCACCTCGCGGTAGTACTTGAGCTCCTGGATGGACTCGCGGATGTCGGCGAGGGCGCGGTGGCCCCCGTGCTTGGCGGGCGTGTTGTAGAAGACGCGGGGGAACCAGCGCTTGGCGAGCTCCTTGAGGCTCGAGACGTCGATCGTGCGGTAGGAGAGCCAGGCGGCGAACTCCGGCACGTCCTTGTCGAGGAAGACGCGGTCGGTGCCCACGGAGTTGCCCGCGAGCGGCGCCTTGCCGGCCTCCGGGCAGTGCTCGCGCACGTAGGCCAGGCACTGCTCCTGCGCGGCCTCGAGGGTGATGCCCGCGTCCAGCTCCTCCAGCAGCCCGGAATTCGTGTGCATGGTGCGCACGAAGTCGCCCATCTGCTCCAGCGCCTCGGCCGGGGGCCTGACGACGACGTCCACGCCCTCCCCGAGGATGTTGAGGTCACCATCGGTGACCAGGACGGCGATCTCGACGAGCGCGTCCTTCTCCTTGTCCAGTCCGGTCATCTCGCAGTCGACCCAGACGATGCGGTCGGCGGTTCCACGATTCGAAGTGCTCACGTGGCAAGGGTAGTCGCCGCGGACGGCGCCGCGGCCCCGCTGGCGCCTCTGGAATACTGGCGCGCCGGACACGGGGTGCGCCGCGCGCGCTGAGATCACACCCGTGGAACCTGATGCAGTTCGCACTGACGAAGGGATGTCCGCCATGCGGTCACGTCTGCCCGAGAGCCCGCCCACGATCGCCGCCGCGGCCCACCCGCCGCCGGCCGGGCCGACGCCGATGCCGCAGCTGCCGCCCGAGGGCCGCGCCGCACTGCGCGCCGGGGTGGTCGGCAACTTCATCGACAACGTCCACGTGTTCCTGCCGCTCACCGCGCTGACCCCGGCGCTCGCCGTCGTCGCGGGCCCGGGGATCGCCGCCACCACGGGAGCGATCGTGGTGATCGCGATGATGCTGGGCAGGCCCGTCGGCGGCATGGTCTTCGGCAGGATCTCGGACCGCCTGGGGCGCACGCGCACCACGAAGGTCGCGATCACCGGCACGGCCGCCTGCGCCCTGCTGATCGCCGCCATGCCCACCCATGAGCTGCTGGGTGCGGGGACGATCGGCCTGATCCTCTGCCTGCGCTTCCTCGGCGGGATCTTCGTGGCCGGCGAGTACTCGGCCGCGATCCCCCTGGCCATGGAATGGTCGGCCCCGCGCCGGCGCGGCCTCATGAGCGGGCTCATCCTCTCGATGGCGCCGTGGGCGCAGGCCGCGATCGCCTTCGCGACCGCCGCGCTGCTCCTGGTCCTGGGGCCCGACGCCTATGCCGCCTGGGGCTGGCGCGCGCTGTTCGTGCTCGGGGCGCTCGCCTCCCTCGGCATGCTGGTCTACTACCGACGGCACGTGGTCGACGCGCCGATCGCCCGGCGCGAGCGCGAACGGCCCCAGGGGCCCGAGCCGACGGACGAGCCCGCCGTCACGGGCATCGCGGCCATGCTGCGCGGACGCTGGGCGCGCGCCTTCTGGCAGGTCTTCACCCTGATGACGGGGCTGTGGCTGCTCACGAACACGACCGTCATCATGCTCACCGCCCAGCTCGGCGAGGACACGGGCCTTCCGGCGACCAGCGTCTCGGTCGCGATGGGCATCGCCTCGTGCGCGCAGGCGCTCGCGATGGCGCTCGCCGGGCATCTCTCCACGAGCACCGGCAGGCGCCGACTTCTCATCGGGTGGGGGATCGCGGCGACCGTGCTGGGCCCGGTGCTGTGGTGGACGGCGGTGGGCTCGAGCACGCTGGCCGGTGCGGCCGTGCTCGCCGCGGCGCTCCAGGTCGTCACCGTCGCCGCGTACGGGCCGGTCTCCGCCTACCTCTCCGAGCGCTTCCCGACGTCGGTGCGGTCCACGGGCTACGGGATGGGCTACAGCCTCTCGCTGATCCTGCCCGCGCTCTACCCGTTCTACCTGCCCGGGCTCTCGGCGCTGCTCGGGCCGCGCGCCGCGGTGCTTTCGCTGCTCGTGCTCGGCGGGATCCTCCTCGTCCTCGGCGCGGCGATCGGACCGCGGCTGTCCGCGGTGGAGATCGATCGGGACCTCGACGCCGTCGCCGCGCGGGACGGCCGCGGGAGCGGGCGATGAGCCGCGACGAGCAACCGCACGAGCACGACGACGATGCGGACCTGCGCGCGGTCGCCCCGGTGATCGCCGAGGTGCGCCGGTGCCCGCCGCTCGTCCACTGCCTCACCGCGACGGTGTCGATGGGCATCGTGGCCGACGGCCTGCTCGCCGCGGGTGCCCGCCCGATGATGACGGAGACCGAGTCCGAGGCGCCCGTGGTCACGGAGGCGGCCGACGCGCTGCTCGTGAACCTCGGGACCCTCAGCACCGATGCGATGGCGGGCATCCCCGCGACCGTGTTCGCGAGCATCGCGGCCGGTCACCCCTGGGTGCTCGATCCGACCGCGATCGGGCTCCCGCCCGTGCGCACGGCCCTCGCCTGCGAGCTCGTGGGGCTGCGTCCGAACGTGGTGCGCGGAAACGCGTCGGAGGTCCTCGCCCTGCGCGGAGGGTCCGGCGGACGCGGGGCCGACGCGAGCGACGGAACTGAGAGCGCTCGTGGCGCCGCCCGCGAGATCGTCGCCCTCACCGACGGGGCGGTGGCCGTCTCAGGGCCCGTCGACCGGATCGTTGGGGCGGACGCGAGCGCGGGCGCGGGTGCGGGTGCGGGCGATTCCGGTGAGGACGGCACACCGAAGATCGAGGTCCGTCGGGGCCACCCGCTGCTCACCCGGGTGACCGGCACCGGCTGTCTGCTCGGGGCGCTCACCGCCGCGTGCCTCGTCGCGGTGGAGAGGATCGGGCCCGTCGACCCGCCCGTCGGGACATCGGAATTCGCAGCTCGTGCCGCTCGCTCCGCTCACGCCGCGACCGTGTGGCTCGACGTCGCGGGGGAGCGCGCCGCCCGGCGCGCGCCGCGGCCCGGTGCCTTTCGCACCGCCCTGCTCGATGCCCTGGACGAGATCGGCGAGCACGCCCTGCAGACCGCCGAGGAGGACCGATGACCCTGCCCCATGACCACCACCACGACCACGATCGCCCGGGCCTGGACGTAGACGGGGCGGCCCCGGCGGCCCCGGTGCCGCTCGACCTGCGCTGCTACCTCGTGACCTCCGGGAGCGACCGCCGCACCGTGGAGACCGCGGCTGCCGCCGCCGCGGCCGGCGCGGGCATCGTCCAGGTCCGTGCGAAGGGGCTCGAGGCCCGTGAGCTGCTCGGCCTCGTGACCGCGGTGGCGCGTGCGGTCGGCTCCGTCGCTCCCGCGTGCCGGGTCCTGGTCGACGACCGGGCGGACGTCGCCTTCGCCGCCCGGGCGCGCGGCGCGCACGTGCACGGCGTCCACCTCGGCCAGGACGACCTGCCCGTCGCCGCGGCTCGCGCGCTGCTGGGCCCGGACGCGATCATCGGGCTGACCACAGGCACCCTCGACCTCGTGAGGTCCGCCGAGGGGCAGGCGGAGCTGCTGGACTACGTGGGCGCCGGCCCCTTCCGGCCCACGCCCACGAAGGACTCGGGACGCACGCCCCTGGGCATCGACGGCTACCGGACGCTGTTCGCGAGCACACGCCTGCCGATCGTCGCGATCGGAGACGTGATGCCCGCCGACGTCCCCGCGCTCGCCGCGACCGGTGTCGCCGGGGTCGCCCTGATGCGCGCGATCATGGGCGCGAGCGACCCTGCGGCCGTGGTCCGCGAGGTGCTGGCCGGGTTCGAGGGCGATCCGGGACCGGCGTCACGGGGCGCTCCACGACAGATGTCATGACCTCGCACGGACCCGGGGACGGCGGGCGCCGACCCCGGTAGACCGTCGGCATGGATACGGATCTGAGCCGGCTCGCGACCGTCAACCACCACGGCTTCGCCTTCCTCCTCGCCTACGGCCTCACCTGGCTGCTCGCGGCGGGCGTCTGACGATGGCGCGGGCAGCTCGCGGGCGCCTACGCGGTGCTGCTGCAGGGGGTGATCGCCCTGCCGATCGCCTTCGGCCTGATGGCCCTGACCGCCACCGGACCGCGCCCCCAGGACCCGCTGCTCGACGAGCTGTCCACGGCGCTCGCCGTCTCCCAGGTGTTCGCGCTGCCGATCCTCATCTACCTGATCCTGCGCCGCGCGCACCGGCAGGTCCCGATCGTCTTCGCGGCGGTGACGATCGTGCACTTCTCCCCGTACTCGTGGCTCTACCGCACCCCGCTGTACATGGTCCTCGCGGGGGTCCTCGTGATCGGACTGTTCGTGGTGTGCCGACTCGCGGACCGTCGGGCCGATGCGCTCGCCGGGGCGGGGCCCGACGACCCCGCGGCACTGCGCGGGGGCGCCGGTGCGGCGGCGACGCCGGGCGACTGGGCGATCCCGGCCTTCACGGGTGCCGTTCTCGTGATCGGCGCGATCATCGCCCTGCTGCTGTGACCCGGACGGAGACCCGGACCCGGCGTCCCGTCACACCGCCGACCACCCCCCGTCGGACGCGAGCACCGCGCCGTTGACGTTCGAGGCGTCCTCGGAGAGCAGGTACAGGATCGAGGAGGCGAGCTGCTCGGCCGTGGCGAGGGACGGGATGTTCCCGCGCGCCTCCTCGAGCCGGGCGCTGCCGAAGGGCGCGATCTCCGGCTGCATCGGGATGCCCGTCGCGACCGCGCCCGGCGCGACGGCATTCGTACGGATCCCCTTCTTCGCGTACATGAAGGCCATCGACCGGGTGATCCCGATGACCGCATGCTTGGAGGCCGTGTAGGCGACGCCCGAGGCCGAGCCGCGCAGTCCCGCCTCGCTCGCGACGTGCACGATCGAGCCGCCCCCGGTCTCGAGCATCCGGGCCGTGACCGCCCGTGTGAGGGCGACGAGACCGCCCACGTTCACCGCGAGCACCTTCGCCCACATCTCGTCGCTGACCTCGTGGATCGCGGAGAAGTCGTCGTTGATCCCGGCGACGTTCGCGAGCGCGTCGACGCGCTCGCCGGCCGCGGCGAGGATCGCGTCGATCGTTCGCGCGGAGCCGAGATCACCGACGACCGTGACCAGCCGGTCCGCGTGCGCTCCAGAGGTCTCGGCCGCGAGCGCCTCGAGGCGCTCGGCGGAGATGTCGGTCGAGACCACGCGCGCGCCCTCGGCGAGCAGCCGTTCGGCCGTCGCCCGACCGATGCCGCCGGCGGCGCCGGTGACCACGACGGTGCGCCCGGCGAAGCGGCCCGAGGATGCGTCGGCGCGGTCTGCCGGGTCTGCCCGGTCGGCCCCGTCCGCCGCGGGGGTGCTCGAGCCACGTCGCGATCGTCGCGCTCGCGGTGATGGGGGTGGATGCATCGCTCATGGCCTGGACCTCCGACGTCCTCGTGGATGGGCGAGGGCTCGGCGATCCGGCCCTCGCCCCCACGCTAGGCGTCAGGACGCGGATCCGGGCGCCCCGAGGTCACCGCGGGAGCCAGTGCTCGAGCACCGACTCCAGGGTCGAGGGGTCGGGCTCCGGGCTCGAGGGGTCGAGGGAGGACTGTGCGGCGGGCAGTCCGGGACCTTCGGGCGCCGGCGCCGTGGCGGCCCAGGCGATGTGCCCGTCGGGCCTCAGCAGAGCGGCGGGCGCGGGGAGGTCCTCGACGGGCTCGACCAGGTGATCCACCGCATCCGACCACCGCTCGTCGTCGAAGGCGCCGGACGGATCGATCAGCGTCCACCTGCCCTCGCGCATCCGCTCGAACAAACGCCCGGAGCCCACGGGCAGGTCCCGCAGTCTGCGGCCGACGATGCCGCCCGGCGCCTCGCCACCGGGCCAGAGGTCGTAGCGGATCGAGAGCGAGGCGATCTTCTCGCTCAGCAGCCGGTCCACCTCCGGGAGGTCCATCAGCTCGCCGAGCACGCGCCGCAGGGCGAGTGCGCCGGGCTCGCCGGAGATCAGCACGCTCTGCGCGCGCGTGGTGGTCAGGACGTCGGCGGCGACCGGGCGCCGCTCCGCCTCGTAGCTGTCGAGAAGAGCGGGAGGGGCCTGACCCGCGATGACCGCCGCGAGCTTCCACCCCAGGTTGAAGGCGTCCTGGATGCCGAGGTTCAGCCCCTGGCCGCCCAGCGGCGGGTGCACGTGCGCGGCGTCCCCCGCGAGGAGCACTCGGCCGCTGCGGAAGCGCTCGGCGAGCCGCGTGGCGTCGGTGAAGCGGGTGAGCGAGACGGGGGAGTGGCCGCCGAAGTCGGTGCCCGCGAAGACGCGCAGCCGCTCGAGGAACTCCTCGAACGTCGGCCCCTCCGTGCGGTCCTCGGCCACACCCTCCGCGGGGACGACGGCCCGGTGGAGCCCCGGATTCGAGGACGGGCCGATCCCGAAGCCGCGGTGCTCGCGCCGCACGCGCTCGGAGACGGCGGCGACCTCCTCGGCCGGGGCCGTCACCTCCATCTCCCCGAGCAGCCACACGTGCTCGGCCGCCTCGCCCGGGAAGCCGATCCCGAGCAGGCCCCGCACGCGGCTGCGTCCGCCGTCGCATGCGACCGCCCAGCGTCCGCGCACGTGCTCGCCGTCGGCGAGGACGAGATCCACGGACTCCGCGTCCTGGGCGATGTCGACGACCTCGCGTCCGCGTTGCACGTCGGCCCCGAGCTCGCGCGCTCTCTCCTCGAGCAGACGGTCGGTCACGGGCTGTGGGATGCCGAGCGTGTACCCGTGAGCGGTGTCGAGCTCGGGGGAGCTGGCCGACGGGATCCCGGCGAACCGACCGATGCCCGGGTACACCGTCCCCTCCGCGAGGAAGCGCTCGAGGATCCCGCGCTGGTCCAGGATCTCGATGCTGCGGGCGTGCAGGCCGAGCGAGCGCACGAGGCGGCTCGGCTCCTCCTCCTTCTCGAGCACCACCACGTCGATGCCCTGCAGCCGCAGCTCGGCCGCGAGCATCATGCCCGTCGGCCCGCCGCCGACCACGAGCACGTCGTGCACGTCCTCGTCCATCCGTGCGTCCACCATGTGCGCCTCCGCCCCTCTGCGGCCGGAGCATCCGGCCGCGAGCGAGCATTCTGGCGGGCCGAGGGGGCCTTGCCGCAAGCCCCGGTGGGGGAGATATCCTGGTCACGGCGGGGACGGGGCGCCGCAGAGGACCTGGATGACGGCCTTCGCCCGGAACGGCCTGGTCCCGATCGAGTTCACCTGCAGCAGCGGAGCGATGCCGATCCGCGGACTCAGTGCCCTGGGGTCGAGCTCCTCGCGAAGCGGACGGAGTGCCCCCAGCAGGACTCGAACCTGCAACCTACGGATTATCGAACCCCAGTGGAGATCCTCGCTGGTCAGCGTCAAGGGAAGCTGTGTTGACCTGCGCTGATGTGACGAATGCGAGTCACTTAAGCTCATGCCGGGTCACCCGATTTCACGGCGCTTCCCTCTTTAAGTCGTACTTAACTCGTACCTGCAGCCGTGACTCGCCGTCGCATCGGCGACTGGTGCGTGCCACGTGGTGTGGACAGCGGCCTGGCTCACGAGCTCCCCCGTCGTCGGTACCGTGATCCCCCGTGATCCTGTGGGCTCGCACAGGGTAACCAGGTACCTGCCGGGAGCTTCGCGACGAGTTCCGTGACCTCCCGCCCACTGACATGAGCACAAGGGGTCGATCCGCGACCTCGCCCAGTCCGGGAGGTCACCATGGCTCGCAAGAACCCCGCACCCGACGTCATCACGATGGACGAACTGCTCACCGCGGGCGACGTCGCCGAAGCGCTCGGTCTGTCCGTCGGCACACTCGCGAACTGGCGGAGCCTCGAACTCGGCCCCAAGTACATCAAGGTCGGCGGGCGAGTTCGCTACCGGGTCTCGAGCGTGAACACCTGGGTCGCAGAGCAGGAACACAAGATCGCCTGACGACCCGTCGGAGGCGGGACCAGGCCGCGCCTCCACATGTGCACATGTCCAGAGACCCTGAACTGCGTGAATGTGAATTCCCGCCGTTGAGGGAACCTTCGAATGTGGGGATCCAGGAACCCTGATGTGCGGACGCGCGGGCCGACGGTCACTCGATCGTGGGAGCGTCCTCATTGGCCCCGAGTTCTCGCTCCAGCGCCTGGATCACCACGGTCTTGACCGTCACATCCCGGCGGACAGCCTCCAGCTTCAAGCGCTTCTTGAGACCTGCAGGGATGTCGACAGTCAGCCGCTCCTCCGCGCCAGCGGACGTGCGCCCTGGGAACACCGAAGGGGTCGCGCGCGTCGACGGCCCCATGGTCAGCGGGCGACGAGTCGACGCGGCCCCTTGCACACTAGAATTCACCGTGGCTCCTCACTCCCTGTTGGGGCTAGCCCAACACCCAAGGCGCGGGCGAGCTCTTCCAGCACCGCGTCGTACCCGAACAGCCTGTCAGGGCGCAGCCGCCGCGCGAAGCTGTCCTTGACCCGCTCACTCCTTCGGACATCCGTGGCGAACAGCGGGACGTCGTGGTCCTGGAGCTCGGTCACCGCCTCACGGTAAGAGATCGTGCGTGGATTCGACTTCGAGATCAGCACCCCGTATGGCACATCCGGCAGAGCCTCCAGGAGCTTCCACACCTGCGCCATGTCCAGACCGGAGTGCTCCGTCGGAATGATCACCGCATCCGCAGCCCGCGCCGAGGCGAGGATCACATCTGGCAGCCCGGGTGGCGTGTCGATCACCAGATGATCCGCAGTCTGAACCCTCGAGATGTGCGTCAGCTCCCGCACGTTCGAAGGCCTGACATGGAAGTCCATAGGGTCGCCGGAATCTTCGGCCCGGTACGCCCAGTCGGTCGCAGAACCCTGGGGATCCATATCGAAAACCTCGACAGTGCCGAACGCCGCCAGGGCCTGCGCCAGGTGCATGGTGCATGTCGTCTTCCCCGACCCTCCCTTAGTGGAGATCACGGCAACACGCATACGCCCACATTACAGGAGCGCATCAAGAACACATCACCGAGAACCCAGGAATGTGGGTATGTGGGGATCAGCAAATCATGGGGCTCCGTGACACGGCACGTTGGCGGCGCCACGTCCGCTCCCTCTATCCTTCGCGGAACGAAGGAGAATCCATGAGCGGCACCGTCCAGCAGAGAACTTCCCCGGGCACGATCATCTCGGCCGAGGACGCGGTGAAGCTCGAGGCCCTGCTCACCTCCAGTCGCGCGCACGAGACCCGGAGGTCCTACACCTCCGCACTGCGCACCTTCGTCAGCTGGTGCCACGAGCGCGGATACCCCGCGCACCCCACGACCCCCGATGTCGTTGCAGCATTCATCGCCCACCGCGCGAACAGCGTCTCCCACTCGACGATCTCCCGCGACGTTGCAGCCATCTCCGCCGCTCACCTCGACAGCGGACTCGAGGACCCCACAGCCCACCACGGAGTGCGCCTCGCGCTGCGATCCGTGGGCCGCAGCCACGGAACGGCGCCGTCACGACGCGCTGCCCCCGTCACCACCGACGCAATGCGCCTCATCATCGAGGCGATGGACGACCTGCACACAGCCGTGGGCAAGCGAGACCGCGCGATCCTCCTGATCGGGCTGGCCGCCGCCCAGCGACGCAGCGAAGTCGCCGACCTGACCACCAAGGACCTCACTCGGCTCGACACCGGTCTGCTCGTGCGCATCAGGCGATCCAAGACGGACCAGACCGGGAAGGGCGACGTGATCGGTGTGCCCCTGGGGGAGCACCCTGAGACATGCCCGGTGCTCGCCGTCGAAGACTGGCTCGAAGCCAGCGGACGCCGGATCGGGGATGGAAGCCCGCTGTTCTCCCGCATCTTCAGCCACGCCAGCATCGCCAAGACGAAGATCTCTGACCGGTCCATCGCGCGGATCATCCAAGCGCGTGCGACCGCAGCCGGCATCACCGGCAAGGAGTACTCCCAGGTGTTCGGCACCGAGTCCTGGGTGTCGGGCCACTCGCTCCGAGCAGGTCACGCCACGTCGGCCGCCGAAGCGGGCCTCGACCCGATGACCATCGCGCGCACCACGAGGCACCGGCGCCTGGACTCCTTGTCGAGGTACGTGCGCCCCGCCAGCGCCGTCGACGACTCGACCGCCGGCAAGATCGGCCTGTGAACGTGCAGCGGGGAAGGGGTCACTCGGCCTTCGCGTAGGCCTCGCGGATCGCCCCCGACACGCGTCCGCGGTCCGCGACGTCGTAGCCGTTGTCCTGCGCCCACTTCCGGATGCGCCGAGTCTCCTCACGAGCAGAAGATGACCCCCGCCGCGACCTGCCGCCCGTGCGCCGGGCCGACGTCGCCCACGTGCTGAAGGAGGACCTCAGGTCCTGCGCGTGAGAACTGCTCAGGTCGATCTCATATGCGATGCCGTCGAGTGCGAAGCGAACGGTCTCCTCCGCGTCCGAGCCGTCGACATCATCCACCAGCACCACATGCGTCTTTCTCGCCACGTCTGCCTCCTCGAAAGAAAATCGGATCGAGTCGAGCGTATACGTGAACTCGCCGTCGCTTTCCAGAGCGCCGGCAATCGACTCCTGGCCCGCGGGAGACCGCGAACGCCCACTAACCCTGCAACACGCAGGAAGGGGCGTCATGGCACTCGAGACCACAGGCAGCTGCTCGCCGTGCACGACGTACGGTCGAGGCGGTGAGCGATGATGCGCACGTTCATCATGTGCCGCGACGGCGAGCAATGCCTCGTGAAGAGCCCCAACGGGCCGATCGCACACCGCGAAGACCTCCAGGACGTGCTCGAAGGCCTCCTGGCGGACCGCGAGGGTGGGCACATCATCCTGCTCACCGATGACGAGAAGGCCCTGGCACACGCCCAGGAAATCGAGAGCGCGACAGGTCTGTACGTCCTGCGGCCATTCGACGTCTCCAGCGAACGCGAGCTGCTGCGCATGAAGAAGGCCAGCTCCCTGCTGGCTCAAGAGGTCTCCATCGCAAGCGACGCCTCCTACCGCTCATCTCGCCGCACCGCCGCCGTCGCTGTGGCGCTCGACGGCCAGGTCGCCCGTATCCAAACGCGCCGCTCCCTCCGTGCTCCTCTGCACATCGCTGAGCTCACCGGAATCCTGCAGGGCAACTCCATCCACCTCGAGGGCCCCAAGGGCAGGCGACGCACCATCTACAGCGACAGTCGAGCCGCGATCCGCCTCGCCCTGCAGTTCGCCGATGCAACGGACGACGACATCGCACGGATGCTCGTCGCCAGCAACGGGGCCAGCCCCTACGGCAGCCTGCACCCCTGGATCATGCGCCGTGCCCGAGAGCTGGGGAAGGACCTCGAGTCCGGTGCCACGCGGGTGCGGTGGGTACGCGCGCACTGCGAGCACCCCGAGAACGTGCAGGACCACCTGAACATCGTCGCCGATCAGATCGCGCGCCTGCTCACGCGCAGAGGCCTTGCCGGCGACCAGAGACCGCTGATCCTCGAGACGTCCAGAGAGCTCGTCTCCCAGAGGTTCCCCCAGGTGCAGGCAGTGCACATGGAGTGACCGAAGAGGGCTCAGTCCATCGGCTGGTAGTCCGAGAACACCGTCCGCGCCAGCTGCAGCACCGCGTTGAACTGGGAGCCCACCTCGCGACGCCGCGCCGACTCCGTGGCGCCGAGCGCCTCGACGAGCTCCCGCCGGGTGGGGTACTCGCCCTCGAGATGGTGCGCGAAGTAGGCCCGTGCGACATCGGCCATCAGGACGGGATCCCGCTTGAGGGCACGGGTCCTCGCCTCCGCGGCCTCTCGGTCCTGTCGCTCGCACAACGCGAACAGGGCCTTCAGCCGCTGCTCACGCTCGAACGCACCAATGTCGGGAGAGTCCACCGACATGAGGCGCTCCTCGGCGGCAAGAGACGCATCGTCGATCGGAACCGCCTGCTGTCCACGCAGATCCTTCTGCGTGATCAGGACGGACTGGCGAGCCGCATCCTTCCTGGTGGCAAGCATGCGCTCGTTGTGGAACTTCACGATCTCGTCGTCAGTCGGGGTGCGGTCGTTCTCGTCCTCGAACAGCTGCCGAGACTTCTCCAGCAGCCTCTTCTTCCGATCGTGGGCGCCTCCACCCGGAAGGCCGGCCGACCCGTCCAGCAGTCCACGCTTGCGGTCCTCGCGCACGCAGTACCGCGTCTCCATCTCCAGGATCGAGGGGATGTTGTGGGAATGGTTGAACACCTGCGTGGTGCCATCCCGGTCCTTCGCGCGCCACCGGTTGTTGATCATCTGCAGCAGCGCCTGCCCGAAGTAGGAGAAGGGCGTGACGCGATCGCGGTAGTCGAGATGAGCGTTATACTGGACGCGCTTGATGACCTGGTCGATCTCACCGTGGTGAGCTTCGAGAAAGGCGTCCAGGAGCAGCTGCGCCTTCTGCTCGTCACGGGTGTGGAGGATGGAGCACAGCTCGGCCTTCCACGGCGAGTCCAGCGTGTCTCGCTCGCACTCGCACCTGTGGTGGTGGCGCTTCTTGGCCGTGCGGATCGGAGAGTCGAGGATGATCGGGGTCATCGTCCCTCCTTCGGGGCGAACGACGGCGGGGGAGTGAAGGGGAAGCCGGCCCATACGGCGAGCTCGTCGCCGTCGTGGATCAGACCGTGCGAGATGAACGCGTCGAGCACAGCCAGCAGCCTCTTGCCCTGCGCTTGCTGGTCGAGGATGAAGGCGAGAGTGATCCGCCCGGTGGGGCTGTGCGCGGGCGTCGTCTCGAGGATGTTCGTGACCTGCTCGACGACTTGGCTGGCCCGCGCCTCCCCGAATCCCGGGTGCGCGGTGATCAGCTGGGTGAGCTGCAGGCGCATCAGGTGCCTGTCTCCTGACGTGGCCGCGGCGATGACTGCTTCCCAAGGGGTGAGGGTCTCGTCGGCGATGAGCTGCAGCAGTTCGCCGCGCGCGGCGTTGGCCTGCCGGCGCGTCTCGGTGAGCTCGGACATGTCGATGTGAGGGCTGTACGTCTCAGGCATGTCGGACCTCGAATCGGGATCGAACGGCGGACGATTCCAACGTGGGCGCCACCGTGAGGGCCCGGATCGCCCGCGAGGTGGAGATTCGGTCCGAGGTGTGCGCCTGGTTGTAGCGCTCGATGATCTGGTCGAGGGTGGCGCCGGTGCCGAGGCCGCGGGCGATGCGTCGCACTCGCGAGCCGACCTGTGGGTCGCCGATCGCCACTCTCACCTCGTCTGCGAGGTCTCGGCGGACCTGCGTCGTCAGGTAGCGCACTGGGTCGACGTTCCGGGTGGTCGCGGGGTCCAGGCACCGCTCGAGCCCACGAAGAATCCGGCTGGTCGTCCCGGATGTCCCGTAGATGACGTTGGTGACGACGACGCCCATCTGCTCGTCGTCGAGGAGGTGAGGGGCCGCTTCGGTGTCGTCGGCGCCGGAGATCTCGCGGCAGATCGCCGATGAGATCGCGCCGATCTTCTCGTGGGCGAAGTGCTCGAGGCTCTGGAGCATCTCCCACTTCGCGAGCTCGCCCTGCTCCTCGAGGTCATCCAGCGCCTGGCCGGCTTCGTAGGTCGACATGACCGGAGCGGTGTGGCGGCTCCACATGTTCCGTGACGGCCGGCCGGCCAGTGGGGCACCTTCGGCGAGAACGATGGCGCCCGAGCGGTGCATGCCGGCGGCGTTGAGGGTCCACGTGGTGCTCGTGTGCTCGGTGGGGTCGGGGGCGGCGACGCAGATCGTGCCCTCGTCCCATTCGACGGTCGCCGGGAGAACCCCGCGTGAGGCCGCCTTGTGGCCGCCGATCTCCCCGGCGGGCGTGACCCACATCGTCGGAGGCAGGGCATGCAGGCGCGCGGGGCGAGAAGGACGCACGTGGCGTGACGCCGAGCGGCCCCAGCTCATGCGGTCCAGCAGAGTGCACAGATCCTCGGAGGTGGTGGAGGTCATCGGCGGAACCACCGCTTCCACCAGGGCAGCTTGGAGGAGGCGGGCTCGGACTCCTGTCGGGCGTTGAACTCCTCGAGCCCGGTGATGGTGAACAGCACGTCCATGACGACCTTGCGCATCGTGGGGACGTTGTACGGGATGTGGCGAGAGACCATGTCGTCGTAGATGCGCTCGTTGTACTGGATGGCCCCCTTCCACTTCGCCTCGCGCCCCAGCAGCTGCGGGAGCTTCCCGTACTCCCGCACGGAGGAGTCCAGGCGGTTGACGATCGACATCATCCGGGCGCTGTCGGCGCCCAGGTTGCGCAGGTAGTTCATGGCGGTCAGGAGGTTCTCGACCCCCGTCGTGCTGAACTCGGCGATGCCCAGTCCGTAGCCGCCGTGGCTGAGCACGGGGCCGATCACGTCGTCGATGACTCCCGAGGTGTCCAGGCCCTCCGTGATCTGGGTGTCGACGATGACCAGGTCGAATCGCTCGCGCGCGATGCGGATCAGCTCGGCGTAGTGCTCGGGGCGTACTGCCTGGATCTCGTGCGATACCTCGCCGCCGGGCAGGGGGCGCGGCGCCTGCACGAAGCTGAAGGAGATCTTATCGCCGGAGCCGTTGCGGGCGGAGGCGATTTGTTCCGGGGAGAGGATCGCCGCCGGCAGGTCGCCGATGGTGACGGCGTTGTAGATGGAGGGCAGGTCGCTCTTGCGCACTCGCAGGTAGAGGCCGAGGTCGCCCTGTCCGCGGTTGGCGTCGATCAGGCACACCGAGAGTCCGCCGACCTCGGCTGCGGCCTGGGCGATGCACAGGGAGACGGTCGACTTCCCGACGCCGCCCTTTCCGGCGAACGTTTCGAGGGCGATTCCCAGGGGTGCGCTGCGGTGCGCGGAGGACTTGGCGGTGCGCGAGAAGGCGCCGTCCAGGGCGGTGTCGACGTCGAAGTCATCGTCGTCGGGCTGCTCCGGTTCGAGGTCGGTGACGTCGTCGAAGTCGCGGTCGATGGCTTCGACGGCCGCGCCGGGTGCCTTCTCCTCCGTCGGCTCCGCGGCTGCGAAGGTGGGCATGGCGATGCGGCGCCGTGGCTGTGGCTTGTGCGGCGCAGGCTGGGCTGCAGCGGGTGGCTGCGGTGCCGGCGCAGGGTCGGCGCGATGGGAGCGTGCTGCGCGGGCGGTAGGGGTCGGGGCGGTGTACCCCTCGAACTCCTCTTCGTCGTCTTCCTCTTCGTCGTCCGAGGCGTCGTCGTCGAGGGCTTCGGGGGTCGAGTCCTCGAAGGGCGAGTCGGCCGAGTCCTCGTCGGACAGCCAGTCGGAGGTGCTCGAGGAGACGGACGGGCTGTCCGCGCTGGGCGAGCTCGTGGTGTGCACGGGAGCGGGGGAGGGGGCCGGTTCCTCCTCATCGGTCGCGTCGGACAGCCAGTCGGAGGCGTCCGGGCTGGTCTCCTCCTGGGCCGACGGGGCCGGGGACTCCTGCGGGTCGGCTGCGGCGGCTGTCCGGTCCGTGTCGTCCTCGTTGACCGACCCGTCCTCGTTGACGAAGATGTCGTCGAACAGGGGGTCGATATCCTCGACCTGAATGGCGCGCAGATAGTCACCGAGAGATGAGGCGATGGCGACCGACGGCCACCTGTCGTTCATCACATGTTCACTTCTGCGTACGATAGCCACCGGAGTCCCCTCAGGGACCCGGGCCAGCAGTTGCGCCAGTCCGAGCTGCTTCTGGTCCTCGACCAGGATTGGCAGGGCCGAGGTACTCACTGCCTCTCGGATGTTGCGAGACGTCTCAGGAAAGGTCTCACCGGAGACGACGTCGACGCCCAGCTGCTGCAGGGCATCACGGACCTCCGGCAAGCCGATGACACCGATGCGGTAGTTGCTCATGGTGGCTATATGCCAAGCCACAGCAAATCAAGTGCATCGCGACTTCGTTGAGCGCCAATGATCAGGGAGTATTGATCCCATGCGGCGCCGAGACACTCATAGGAGCACGATCATGGAGATCACTCGGGAAGAGGCGACGGCCCGTAGGCGCACGTTCGCCCAATGGGCGGCGGGCGCCTACGAGCCCCTACTTCCGATCTCCACGCGAGTCGACATCGACCGACGATTCCGGGAGTGGACTCGGCGCACCCCCACCTTCACCATCGCCTGGGCAACAGGAGTCGCAGCCTCCATCCTGGACACCCTCCCGCCCAACGACCCGTGGCGGCATCCGACCCCGGGGTTCGGAACCTGGCGCGACGCCGGAGACGTCACGTTCATCCCCGACGAGGAAGACGAGTGGGACCGTCAGCGCATGCTGCTGGACCTCAGTCTCGCCGCGATCGCCGACCCCATGCCTCCCGGCGCCGCCCGCGTGATGGCCGCGTGCGCCGCCGGCGCAGAGGACGGCCAGTTCACGCTCACGGACGTGCGGAACCAGTCCGAGGCGACCAGGCGCGACATGCGCACCGCCGACATCGCGCAGTCGATCGTGCTGTGGTCGCTGTGGAGGCGGCGCATCTACAGGGGGGCGGACGACGAGTTCCCCTTGTCGATGATGTACAGCTGGCTGTCCTACGCCCTCATGGTCGAGGACGGCAGGGGAGTGCCGCACGAGAGCATCGACCCTGACGTCTTCACGGCAGCGCTGACCGATGAGGACTATCGCGCGGTCGCCGGCATGGACGACGAGTCCGAGCACCCGGCACGCCATCTCGACATCTGACTCTCCCGCAGCCCCACCCAGCCCCCACGCCGCCCCATCGTCGTGGGGGCTACTTATGTGCAGGCCAACGCCGGTTTACCCCCGGATCCCCCATCCCGACGGGCGCGACGTATACACATGAGGGGACTGGAGAACATGACGCCCTCATACATACATACATTCCTCTTCTTAGGAGATAGAGAAAGTATGTAGGGGATGAGGGGGTTCCCGTCCCGACCTGCGCGTTCGATGGGTGGAACTCGGTCGGGACCGGTGGGGATCCACGCGCGAATCCCACCGGAACCCACGTCCAGCCAGCGCGAACAGCACGCCCATCGCCCGTCGGGATCCCAGGTGCCGCGTCCCACCAGAGTCGCGCCCCGCCCACTGTCCCCAGCATGAGCGCCAAGGATCCCAAGACCGCAGCTGTGGACGTCGAGGCCACCGACCCCGATCTCGAGGCGACCCCCGCACCTGTCGAGGAGGAGGACGCCGCCTTCGATGAAGAGGGCGGCACCTCCATCGCCGACATCGACACCGCCATCTCCTCCATGCGCGAGGAGCCGTTCCCCGCATCCCAGTACCCGGGGTCCATCGGAGACGTCTCCGTCGTCAAGCTGCAGTCCTCGATCGTCGCCCCGCTGGTCGCCCAAGCCCGCGGCTACCGCACCATCTCCGGCGACGACGACGCCCGCGACACCCTCCGCCGCTTCGGATACGACGGCCGCCGCAACCCCGGCCGCCACCTGCTCAACCTCGCCCGCCAGGGCGCATGGATGGAGATCCCCTACTTCAAGATGGACTCCGTCGCACGCGGAGAGCACATCCTCGGCACCCTCCAGCTGCGCCCGGAGGACGATCCGCCCGAGGGGTCCAGCTGGGCGAAGTACATGTTCCTCCGCGGGAGCGGGACCGCCATCGACGCCCACCCTGCGACCCCGCCCGAGTGGTTCTCCGACTCCAGCATCCCCATGCTCTTCACCGAGGGCGTCGTGAAGGCTGATTCGGCACTGACCGCGATGCTCCGCGACGCCGGTGTCGAGGACAAGGCACTGCGCACAGCCGTGGGCGCCATTGATCCTCTCGAAGGACTGCGCGGACTGCTCGAGAGGATCCCCGAGGACAAGCGAGTGCTCATCCTCGCCATCCCCGGCGTGCAGTCCTGGCGCCGCAACGACGAGTGGAACACCGTCACCATGCGCGAGCGACGGGCCATCATCTGCTTCGACGGCGACATCGCGCGCAACGCCGCCGTGTGGGATGCCGCCCACGGGCTCATGGAGTTCCTGCGCGAGCGCAACGCCTCCGACACGTCGCTGGTCGACCTCTCCCCGCGCGGCGACGACACCGTCGACCCCAAGCGAGGCATCGACGACTTCCTGGCCTACTCCGGCCGCTGGAAGGACGCGATGGACCTGCTGATCACCGAGCTGCCCGAGCGCCCCGTCGACGACACCGGCGAGAAGGGCGAGACCCGCGTGACCCCCGACGGGCTCGGCGTCGAGGTCTGCAACGTCCGCACCGACCCCAACGGCGGCCCGGACATCAAGACCTGGCAGAAGATCGACGACGTCGGCGGACGCCTGCTGAGCTTCGAGGAGTTCCGCATGCCCACCTCCGACGAGCTCGAGAGCGGCCGCATCATCCCCGGCGCCGTCTCCCGCTCCGAACGCCAGGTCGCCATCTTCGTCCAGTGGCGCACGGCCGACGGACTCGTCGACTCCGCCACCATCCGAGGCCCCAAGGGCATGCTCGACGAGGACCCCGCGCGCTGGGAGACCCGCTACAGGGCGGACGTCCCCACCAAGGTCTCCGCACTGCCCTCCTGGCCGCCGCGCTCCGGGATCAACTGGACGCGCGCCATCAAGGCCTACCGCGCCTCCGAGACCACCGACGACGTGCTGTGGGGATGCCAGGGATGGGTCCCCACCAAGGACGGGATCCCCTCCTTCATCGCCGGGCGACACGTGGTCGGGCCCGGCGGTGAAGGAGATGAGCGCTCCCAGGCCGGACTGACCGCAGACGACTTCCCCAACCTTGACGACTTCGGCGTTATCGACCAGACGCTGACCATCCCCGAGCAGCGTGACCTCCTGCGACGCATCGTCGAGGCCTACACGTCCACCGACACGTTCGTCGACCCGCGCTTCGGCATGGTCGCCCTCCTGTCCGGCGTGCGCCCGATCGCACCCATCACCCCGCACAGCGTCCTGTACCTCGTGGGAGGCCGTCGCTCCGGGAAGTCCTGGATCGCCTCGATGATCCAGGGGTTCTGGCAGTCACGCGGAGGCGCCTGGAGCGCAGAGCGCCTCCCTGGCTCCGCCATGGACACGCGCGCATGGATGGAGAACGCCGTCTCGAAGTCGATGATGTGGGTCATCGACGACTTCGCCCCCAACTCCGACCAGCGGCAGTGGGAGAAGCAGACCAGTGACCTCGAGGCCATGGTCCGGTCCGCCTTCAACGGCGCAGGCAAGGGCCGCATGACCTCGGACATGAAGACCCGAGTGCAGAACCCTCCACGCTCGTTCGTCGTCGTGACCGCCGAGAACGAGCTGCAGGTCGACTCCGTGCGTGACCGCATGCTCACCCTCTACAGCGACGGCGGCGGCGGGTTCATCAACTCCGCCTCCGAGGACCCGCTCGGAGCCCTGAACACCATGCTCAAGAGGGGCGACCAGGCCCGCCTGTCCGCACAGATGCTGCGGTGGATGTGCGACTGGTTCGCTCGCGACAGCTACGCCCAGGTTCGCTCGACCTTCGTCGCCGAGCGAGACGATGCGGCCGCGGACATCCGACGCCACGTCGAGCGGGAGCTCGGCAGCAAGGTCAACGCCACCCGGCACGCCCAGATCGCCAGCGAGTACCTGCTCAGCGTCACCATGCTCGAGCAGTACGCCGCCCACCTCGAGATGGACGACGAGTTCTGCGACCGGATCTCCTCCATGCGCGAGGACCTGGCCACCCTCACCGTCGATCTCTCGCGCACCCAGCAGGGGCGCACCGCCGGGCACGCCCTCGTCGATGCACTGCGCTACCTCCTGGAGAGCCAGAAGGGGTACGTCGAGGCGATCGTCCCGCAGGACACCGGCAACGGGCCCACTGCGGACACCAGCCTGAACCTGCGTCTGGGATGGCCGACCGGCCGCGATCCACGTGGGGAGATCCTCGGTCGCTTCGTGCCCAACGCGCGCGGCAAGGGCGTCGACGTCGTGGTGTTCTCCCGCGACGCCTTCCAGGCCGCCCGGCAGCATGCCAGGCACCTAATCCCCGCCGGGCAGACGGCACGCACCAGCTGGCAGGCCGTCTGGCACGAGGGCCTCGTGGCCGACGGCATCTGGGAGCAGCGCGTCCGCGACGGGGCACGCACCGGGGAGATCGAGACGCAGGCCGGCGGGTCACGGTTTCGCGGCGTCCCCATCGCGATGTCGACCCTGTACGGCGAGGACGAGGCGTGAGGTGGACGCCCGTTCACGGTCCCACGAGAGCTCCCGCCCGCCCACTTCATAGGGGTACGGACAGTCCACGAAGGGAGACCGCGTGTCCACAACCCTGACACGGGAGGGGCTTCATCTCGACGCCCTCGACGTGGACAAGGTGCGACGCCGGGCGCTGTCCGCCTCGACCGCGAAGTCCCTGCTGCACAACTGTGCCGCCGGGTATGCCTTCGGCAAGCTCGTCGGGGAGAGGGACAACGATCCCTTCGCCGCGACCACCCAGGGCACCGCTGTGCACGCCGTGCTCGAGGAGCTGTACAAGCTCCCGCGCGGGAAGCGCACTCGGCGCCGGGCAGCGAACCTCCTGCTGTCCATGGTCGCCCAGTGGCGGCACGGTGAGTTCCCCCAGCTGATGGACCCCGTGACCCGCCAACTGTTCATCTCCGACGTGATGGGCAAGTACCAGGGCATCTTCGACATCGAGGACCCCCGGAACATCGACGTGGTCGCCACCGAATGGCCCCTTGGCGGCATCGAGCTGGGAGGCGTCCCGTTCACCGGGTACGTCGACCTCACCCAGCGCGTGACCGCGCGAGGCAAGACCGGACTGCGCGTCGTCGACCACAAGACCAGCAACAAGGTGCCGGACCGACGCACCATCGAGCGCTACGGCGACGACCACGGCGACCAGATCCGCCTGTACGCCGCCGCCCTGCGCAAGCTCCAGGACGAGCCCGTCCTCGAAGGCCGTGTCTACTACGTGCGCCACGGCAAGAGCAGCGTCGTCGCGGTCTCCGACAAGCGCGTCTCCCAGACCGTCGGAGAGTTCACCCGCGCCTGGGACACGCACAACGACATGGTCGCCGAGCAGATGTTCCCCACCAAGGTCGGCCCCCTGTGCGGATGGTGCCCACTGGTGAACCTCTGCCCCGCAGCGCAGGAGTCGCGCTTCAACACCGACCGCACGGACAGCCAGACCGCCCTGTGCGCCACGGACCTGCTGGACATCGACGCCTCCGAGGCGTCCTACGAGGTGCCCGGTCCGCCCACTGAAGAGGTGTCCCCGGCAGAGACGGGAGACCTGATCGAACCCCACATGGAAGGACTGATGGAGATGGCCGAGCATTCCCTCGCCGAGGGCAAGCCCTGGGAGGAGACCGTCAACGACAGGCTCAACGGCGCCAGCTACGCCTCGATCGGCTACTTCGGCATCGCCTCCCTGTCCTACGAGACGCTGCACAAGCACGACATCCCGATCCAGCGCGTTTCCGTCGACGCCCTGACGGGAGTGCTGGCGAGCATCGTCACCACCGTGCAGTCGGGCCTCACCGGCTCCACGTCCTTCCAGGACGGCACCAACACGCGCATCCGCGGCGTCCTGCGCACCGTCCTCGACGCCGTTCCCCCGCCCTTCGGGGAGGACGCCGAGAGCTGGTCGACGTGGATCAAGATGACCACCGGCCACACCCGATCCATCGCCGCCGCCGCCATCCGGCTCGCGGACTCCGACGGTGCCGAGGCCGACCTCGACACCCTGGCCACCATCGCCCCCGCGGGCAAGGAGGACTGACCCATGACCACGCTCGACCACGCCCAGATCATCATGGCGGCGCACGACCGCGTCGCGAAGTACGACGTCACCGACGACGGTTTCGTCCAGGTGCCCGGCGTCGAACAGGCAGTGCCGCGCCAGGTGGCGGTGTCCAAGTCGATCCGCGAGCTCGTCGCCGAGCTGTCCGACGGATCCGCCTCGTGGAAGCTGATCGACCGCCTCAGCGGCACCGCGCAGGGCATCGACCTCAAGCGGTTCACGGGAACGATCGTCAAGGTCACCCGGGAGAAGTCCTCCACCCGCGGCAAGCTCCTGCTGTACACGGGTACGCAGCAGGAGATCGACGGCGTCGACCTCGGATACGAGATCGTGCGCACGGAGAGGACCGACAACCCCGAGGGCCTGATGGTCGCCTCCGAGGCGAAGTCCCTGCTCGGTCACCGAGTCCTGCTGTGGGTGATCCTCGAGCCCTGGGCCAACAACCCGAACAAGAAGACCCGGGTCCTCCAGCACCTCATGGACCTCGGAGCCGACAACAGGTTCGATCCCGAGACCGGGGAGTTCGATCCCGACGCCTGAGCCGTCCACGGTCCTCCTCACACCGATGGACACGGGCCGTGCCGACCTGCACGTCAGACCGGCACGGCCCGTCCCTGTGCGGAGAGTCCCGCCAGATCACCTGCACCGACAGCGCTCACGACGAGTTCGGAAGGTCTCCGCCCACTAGGAGACATGACAGGCCCTCGACCCCGTGGAGGAACACATGACCGACCAGATGCTCGCCACCGACGACATCACCGACGACGCCCCTACGGAGGCCGTCGACACCGCCCCTGACGTGGTCGAGGACCCCGCGCCTCGCGCCAAGCGCACACCCAAGGCGAGGTCCCGGTCCGGGCGCACCCCCAAGCCGTCGGTGCGACGGATCGCCGAGAAGGCCGAGGAGATCGCCGAGACGGACGATCAGACCCGCGAGCTCGTCGCCCAGATGATCGGGGCGCCCTCCGTCGGTATCGCCGACCTGACCACCTCGATCATGGAAGCCAAGCGCACCCCGCTCGAGCGCGCCGTGGCGGACCTGAACGTCATCCAGGACGGGAGCATCCCCGAGGCCGTCGTGCACCTGGTGGGCATGTCCAAGCCCGAGCTGCAGTCCCTGGCCCAGGTGGTCACCGCCTTCGCCGACGTCGAGATCCCCGACAAGATCCCCACGAAGTCCACGGACGCCGCGCTCGTGCTCGTCGACCCCGTACGAGAGGCCCAGGTCGACCAGGCAGCCATCGAGCGCCTGATCGGCCTGCTGGCGAAGTGACCTGGTGACGATGCGCAGCCCTTGGGAGACCATCCGCGTTGCGTGCCGCGCCTGGAGGCCGGCACCGCGACGCGAGGACCACCCGTTCTCACACGACCCCGGCACGTGCCGGGTGTGCTGGCAGCCGTGCTTCGAGGCGCGCCGACCCGGCACGGACTTCTGCGACGACTGCTGGCTGCGGCTGGCCACGCACCGCTCCGTGGACGTGCGCAGCGCCGTGGTCTCCCGCGACGACATCCCCCTGGAAGTGCTGCAGGACATGACCGAGGACATGGACGCGCCCGTGGCCTACGCCGCGAGGGAGCGAGTCGCTCGGTACGCCGAGGACCGCGCCTCGGACGACATCGACTGGATGGAGAAGACGAGCTGATGGCACGCAAGAAGACACGCGGCCGCAACCAGGTCGAGGACATGCTGGACACCGCCGTCACGGTGCCCAGCGACACCGCGCGCTCCAACCCCGGCAAGAGGCGCTACGCCTGGGTCCGACGCAGCATCTGGACGAACCTCATCGTCGCCCCGTTCTCGGTCGTGCTGCTCCTGGCGGCCATCGTCCTGTTGAGCAACGCCGTCACCGGGGACAGCGAAGCCTCGTCGGCGTCCGCAAATCAGACCGGCCGCACGGAAGCCGAGAGCTCCCTGCGGTCCTGGCTGGATTCGAACGACTCCATCTTCCACGGGGCCGAGATCTCCTCCTGGGACGGAGTCACCGACACCGAGTCCGTCAAGGCGACCGAACAGGACGTCGGCTACACCCTGATGACCCACCAGTTCACGATCCGCACCTCGGACGGCACCTATTACCACGCGGCAGTGCGCACCGCCTACGCCGCCAGCCGCGGCGTGAAGGTGCTGTCCACGCCGACGATCACCCCCATCGATGCCAGCGCGGTCTCCGACTGGGACCCCCAGGAACCCATGGACGGATGGCGCACCAGCGGCGCGTCGGACTCCACCACGAGCGCGATCACCTCGTGGGCCAAGGCGCTCACCACATCGCCGAACGATCTCAAGCTCGCAACGCGCGACGGCGACTCCTCGCACGTGTACTCCTCGCTCACCGGCGTCACCGCCGGGGAGGTGCAGGTCATCACCGCTGCATCCCCGGTGACCAAGCAGGGCACCGCCGACACCTCCACCGTGGTAGCGACCGTCAACGTCGAGCTCCTGCCGGCCGACTCGAAGGGCAGCGGAGACGCCAAGACGAACGTCCAGTACGACGTCCTCGTGCGCGGCGCCGACACCGCCGCGCCCTACGTCACCGCCTGGGGACCCGTCGGCTCTGGCACCGGCCTGAGCAACTACCAGAACGCGGTCTCTCTGGACGGGGACGTCGACTCCGAATCGACCAACCAGTCGGGTGCCTCCGACGCAGGTGGCGCCGATCAGACAGACCAGCAGACCGCATCCGACGGAGGGGAGTGACCAGGTGGCGAACACAGCGAAGGCACCGCAGATCTCACTGCAGAGCCTCAACTCGCCCATCATGCCGACCGCCACGAAGATCCGGTACCCCGACGGCCGGATCCTCCCTGTGGCCGGCAAGCTGAACCTGTACCGCAAGGTCCCCATGGCCCCCGTGCGCGATGCGAAGACCCACAGCGACGCCCTGAACGTCGGCGACTCCCTCGCAGCGGCGTTCGAGGAGCTCGCAGCGGATACCTCGTACACCGCCGCTCGCCGATCCGTCGCCCGCAGCCGGTACCGCTCCTTCCACCTGCTGCTGGTGAATCTCCCGCGCCGCTACTCGCCACCGCCGGAGTCCCGATACCCCGAGGACCTGCAGGCATGGTTCGGCAACCGGCGCATCCAGGACCGCGTGCTGCTGTTCGGCACCGGGCTGAACGACGTCATCGGGGGAGCAGACCGCTCCCTGCGAGATGCCGTCGACTCCCTGGCCACGTCGCTCGTGACCGCCGAAGTCCCGCTCAGCGACTACCAGCCCGATTACGAAGACGTCGACGACATGCTCACGCGGTCCGGGCTCACCATCCCCACCACTAGGGACTTCCACCTGGCTGAGACCTGGTGGGCCGCCGGAGGGTCCAAGGACGCGTCCCTGCTGCCGCACGCCGACCACATCCACGTCTTCCGCACCGTCGCCGGCGCCGAAGCAGCCGCCCGTGCCGACGTCGCGTCATGCGCGACCTGGCCCTCGGGCATCGAAGGTCACCACGTCCTGCAGCTCGGCTCCGTGCACGGCCTCGACCTGCCCTTCCAGGCGGCGAAGGAGAAGCTGAGCTCCTGGGTGACGTCGCTGCTGGACAAGGGCGCCGTGATGGTGTCGATCCGCGGAAAGATCGAACCCAGCGCGATCACCCGCAGCGAGCTGCGCAGACAGCGTCGCCGGTACCTCCGCGACATCCGCAACGCCCGCGCCGAGGGCAAGCTGGATGACCAGCAGCAGGACGAGATGGAGCAGACCCTGCACTCCGTCGAAGGCGCCTACTCCACGGGCAAGGCCTTCCCCACGCTGGTGGAGACGAGCGTCGTCGCAGCCTTCGCCGGTATCGGGAAGAAGCGGCTGGACACGCTGGGCAATGGCACGGCGTTCGAGGTCGCCCCCATGAACAACCGCCAGCATCCGGCGCTCGCGGAGAGCTGGGTGGCATCCCCTGTGCGCTCGAACCCGAACCTCATGGACCTGCCGTCCTCCACCGTCGCCTACTCGGGCATGCCGTCCCTGGCGACGGTCGGAGACGCCACCGGCATCACCCTGGGCTTCACCGTCCACGATCGACAGCCCGCGCTGATGAGCGCGACCAGGTCCTCCGACCAGGACGTCTACCCACTCGGAGCGGTCGTGGGGTCCAGCGGCGCCGGCAAGTCGCAGCTGTTCGCCTTCGCAGCCGACCAGTTCTGCAAGGAAGGCCGCCCCGTCATCGCCATCACCCCCAAGAAGGGCGAAGACTTCACGCAGGCCTTCGGCGAAGACTGCACGTCGTTCTCGCTGGACTCGTTCGCCGGCAGCTCCGGCGGCATCGGGGGAGCAGGCGGCACGGGAGTGTTCGACCCGCTGCGGTTCTCGAAGACACCCGCAGACGGCATCAACACCGCCGTGTCGATGCTGCACGCCGTGAACGTGTGGCCCGAATCCACGCAGAACCTCGAGGCCGACCTGCAGGCGGCCCTGAAGTTCGGCGTCGCGCACGGCGCCAAGGCCATCGGGACCGCCCTCAAGGTCGCCAAGGAGCACGGCAGGGCCAGCGCCGAGCTCGCCGACCCGATCATCCGCCAGTCCGAGAACGACCCCATGTTCGGGGCCATCGTCGGCCTGAGCGACGAGGGCGCGGTGCTGAGCGCCTCGGAGGGCATCACGTACATCAAGGTCGGCAACGCTGACCTCGAACTGCCGCCCATGGGCGTCGACCAGAGGTCGCTCAGCCTCACCCAGCGCGTATCGGCAGCACTCATCCGCATGATGGTCTACGGCTCCGCCGAAGCGCTGCGCGGCCGTCGCGGCGTGCTCGAGCTCGACGAGGCGTGGGTGTTCCTGGGCGCCGGTGCCGAGGAGGTCGAACGACTCGGTCGCCTGGCCCGCTCGCTCGAGGTGTTCCCGATCCTGTTCACCCAGCGCATCTCGGACCTCATCGAAGCGAACCTCACGAACCACATCGCCCGCGGGATCATCCTGCACACCAAGGACAAGAAGGAAGCGGAGGCCGCCTTCAAGCTCTTCGGGGTGCAGGCCACCGAGGAGCGCGTGGCCTACACCATGGCGCCCGAGCGCATCGGCCAGGGCGGCGCCAACTTCAACAGCAGGAAGCCCCTGTTCACGTACGACGAGAAGGGCAATCGCACAGGCCTGATCCGAGGGGCCATCGGCCTGTACTGCGACATGGACGATCGCGCCGTCGACATCGAGGTCACCATCCCGCAGAACTTCCTCGACAAGTCCTCGACCAACGCCCTGGACCGCGCAAAGCGAGAAGGACGCCAGGTGATCTGACCCGGCCGGCGTCCCGTGAGCGTCTCGCCCCGCCCACTAGAGCCGCGTGACGACATCAGGCACCAGCACCCTCGACCCAGGCACACGCAGCCTGGACGAGCAGGCGCGCCGCATCGGGCAGCTCGTCGTCGCCGGAGCAGTCACCCCCGAGGACGCCGCCTGCCAGATCCTCTCCGTGGCGGTCGAGAGCGACGTCGTGCGGTTCATGTGCGCCCGCCATCACCGGCACCTCGCGCAGACGTGGAACGTCGAAGAGATCACCAGCGCGGTCACCACGATGCTCACCCAGTACGCCCTGGGAAGCACCGAGGGCCGGGGGCACCTGGACGCGAAGCGCTTCGCCGACGGCACGACGTCCGCCTCTGGCTGGATCGGGAAGGTCATCGGAGCCATGCGCACCACACGCATTCTCCGGGAGATGCGAGTGGACACCCGCGCCATCGCCCAGCCCTTCGAGCTCGAGCAGGTCACCACGCCCAGCGCCGAAGACGAAGTGCTCGGATCCGGGACCCCCGAGATCGAAGAGCACACGCAGGGTCTGCCGTCGACGAGCTCCACCCTCCGCATCGTCCACGCCTCCGCCATCCACCAGCTCCTGGGACTCCCTCCCGTGGCCTCGTGGACACTCACTCCCCGTCAGCGGCAGCTGCTGAAGGATGCCATCGAGCAGGATCCTTCCCTTCCGCGGAAGGTGCTCTCGCGCTCCACCCCGGACACCACGGAGCCCGCGTACGCGATCCAATCGATGTGGGCACACTGGCGACCTGACGAGATCGCCGAGATGCTCGCGAAGTCCACCGAGGCGCGCGACATCCCGCACCTGCTGTGCGCGGCCGCGATCATGCCCCTGCCCCGACCCAAGGCCCGTTCTGGCGAGCTCGCGCGTACGCGCAACCGCGTCCGCGGCCAGGTCCCCGCGCATGCGGAGGACAGTCTCATGGGCGCACTGGATTCCTTCCTCGACACCTTCGTCGACGCCTACACGGACTTCGACCGCATCCGCCGCCCACTGCCCCCAGAGGAAGAAGCACGGCGCGCCGCCTCTGCATGCACGTTCCCCGTCCTCCTCAAGGACGCGGCGCACCAGATGGGCATCACGCGACTCGACCTGCTCTCCGGGCTGATCGCACTGTTCATCGACCCCGTGCCCGTCGCCGACCCCGACCACTTCACCCCGACCCCATGGAGGTTCGCCCGATGAACACGACGAGCACCTGGCTGCACACGCTCCACACCGGCACGTTCTCCGCGCTCGGATCCGTGATCCGCGCCCTGCGCATCTACCTGCTGCCCTTCGCCCTCGCGGCCATCGCCTCCAGCCTCTGGCTGATGGTGATCTCCCTGGTCACCGAGGCCACAGGCAGTGCCCTCCTCGTGGTCGTGCTCGTCATCCTCCCCGGTGTCATCCCGATGTGCCTGTCCCGGCGGGAACGCCGACGACACTGGCACGAGTACGCGCTGGTCTGGCTGTTCTTCATCACCGCCGTCCCCCTCTACGGGGCGATCCTGCTGATCGCGGGATACGGAATCGTGATGGCTCGAGCATGGCGCCGGCAGTGGCCGCACCCTCTCCAGGACGAAGAGGACTGAACGATGCCGTACGCGCTGCTGACCGGCACGCGCGAGAACCCCCGCCTGGACTTCCATGTCGCCCGAGGCAGTGTGCACCGAAGGACCGGCGAGGATCTCGTGGCAGCACTGCGAGCCATCCCCGGCATCACCGTCGACACGGCCACCGGCCGGTGCGTCGCCGACTCGCCGACCGCTCCGATGCTGGGACTGCTCGCAGACGCCGGCGTGCTGGTAGACGCCTTCGACTTCCCCGAAACCCTCGCATCTCTGCACGACCCTCTGGTGCTGGACCGGGGGCATGACCGCATCGAGGTCTACCCCCGCCTTGCGCTCCGCGACGACGTCGCCTTCAACCTGGGCGAGGGCGCCGACTTCGATCCCGCCACGGGCAGCTTCACCGCGACAGCATCTGCCGTGTCGGACTGGCCCCGCGCACTTCTCCCCGACACGCTGAACCGTGCACAACCCCCGAAGAACGCGAGACCCGGGCAGGACGTCGGCGGCACCGAGTTCGCGATCGCACGGATCGAGAACCCCTCGACTCCCGAAGAGGCCGCGCGCAACGCCGCCGCTGCCCCGAGCGTCCAGGGCTACGAACAGGAGTTCGCACTCCTCACCCGAGCCGTGGGCGACGCACCCGACTGGTTCGGCATGGACCCCTACCCGTACCAGCACATCGGTGCGCTGTGCGTGGCCGCCGGGGGACGCCACCTCCTGGCAGATGAGCCCGGACTCGGCAAGAGCGTCCAGGGCATCCTCGCCGCGGTGCTGCTCGGAGCGCAACGCTGGATCGTCGCGTGCCCGCCGGTCGCGCAGTCGAACTGGGCCGCCGAGATCGAACGCTGTCGGGTGCCCGAGCACATCGATGGAGCCATCGCCGTCATCCGGCCCGGCCGCAAGGTTCCCGAGCTCCCCGAACGGGGCATGGTCGTGGTCACCGACTCCTTGCTCGCCGCCCCGACCCGCAGTGAACTCCTGGAAGACCTGATGGAGTGGAACGCCGACGTCCTCATCTACGACGAGGGGCATCGAGCACGGAACTGGGACTCCCAGCGCTCCAAGGCGATGCGACGACTCGCCCACAGCGCCACGGAGCGTTTCGTGCTCACCGGGACGCCCCTGATGACGAACCCCGCAGACCTGCCCTCACTGCTGGAGATCACCGGGCAGCTCAAGCCCATCTTCGGGTCCCGCACCGCCTTCATGAACCGCTACACGCGCTCCTACGACATCCAGGTCGGCTCCCAGACGATCACGAAGGTCGTGCCGGCGAAGCAGCACCTCGGGGAGCTCGGCGACATCCTGCGAGAGCAGGTGTGGGTGCGCCGCACCAAGGAGCAGGTGCTGCCCGACCTCCCCGAGAAGCAGCATTCGACGATGATCGTCGACGTCCCACCGACCGAGTACCGCAAGGCCACTCGCGAAGTACAGGAGAAGATAGCGCAGTACCTGCGGGATCGCAGCCGCGAGCTGGGCGGCGCGCCATCCGAGGGCGAGGTGCGTGCCTGGTGCGCCGACCAGATGGGCTGCGTGTCCCTGCTGCGCCGAGCGGCCGGTCTCTCGAAGACCCCCGCCGCCGCCGAGCACATCTCCGAGTGGGTGGAGTCCACCAGCCGGCAGGAGAACGGCGAGACGGTCTACGACCGCCCCCTGATCGTGTGGGGCATTCACCAGGTCGTCATGGACTCGCTGGACGAACACCTCGAGAAGCTCGGCGTCCCCCACGCGGTCATCAACGGGAAGACCTCGATGGTCCAGCGCGACCGCATCAAGGACGCCTACCAGGACGGCAAGATCGCCGTGATCCTCGCGAACATCGTCGCCGCAGGCGTCGCCATCACACTCACGCGGGGCTCCGATGCTCTGTTCGTGGAGACCGAATGGATCCCCGACCTGGTATCTCAGGCGGAAGACCGCCAGCACCGCATCGGTCAGGAGCGCACCGTCATGGTCACGACCATGGTCGCCCCGGGCACGCTGGACCATACGATCCAGCGCGTACTGCGCAAGAACATCGAGGTCCTCGACCAGGTCGTCGGCGGCACCGGGCACCGTGTCGCGGTCGCGGAGCAGGACATGGACTCCTTGGCGATCGGGGACGTGATGTGGGAGATCGCCGAGCCTCTGCTGCGCAAGTGCGAGAGGGCCTTCGCCCGACGAGGGGAACTGGCCGCAGCCTGACGCCCCGCAGGCTGTTCAGCGTGATGAGTGCGAGAGGACATGCTCCGAGAATCCGGGGGCGCTGAAGGACAGCAGCCCGTGACCTGCGATCTGGATGATCCCCTTGTCCAGCAGCGACTGCCGAACGACGCCCAGCGATCCCGATGCGACGCCGAGGTGTTCGGCGATGCTCGCCCGTGCGACCTCGTTCCCTCCGAGCGTGGCCATGACGGTGAGCACCTCGCGCTCCCTGGGGGAGGCCTTGGACCATCTCGCGCGGTACAGCGCCTCCATGTCGTTGTTGACCGACTCCCTCGCGCTCTCGAATGCGCCGGCGCCGATGACGCCGTCGGGGTCGGGTGAGCCGGCGGCGGCCCACATCGCATCTCCCCAGAGCTGCACGGCGTAGGGGTAGCCGCGGGTCTCGCGCACGACGTCCTGCAGGACCGGGGTCTCCCAGCGGACGCCGAGCTCTGTCGCGGGTTCGGTGAGCGCCTCGCGGACCTGGGCGTCCTCGAGGTCGCGCATCGTTCGGAAGGCGAACCGCTCAGCGCTGGTGACGGCGGCCGTCACGACGTCCGCTGTGTGGCTGAGGCCAGCGGCGACGAACGCGGCGGGCACCCTGCTTCCCTGCATCTCCTGCCAGGCGTAGGCGACGGTCTTCAGGCTGTCGCTGTCGGCGTCCTGGAACTCGTCGACGAGCACGACGACTCCAGAGAGCCCCTGCGCGACGGCCTCCTTCGTGGTCTTCTCGATGAGCTCACGGAACGCCCGCGTGGCCTGCGCAGACGACGGGGATTTGCGGTGCTCGGCGGTGACATGCCCGACGCCGGGAACGCCGAGCGTGACGGAGAGTCGGTCGATCCAACTGCCGGGATCGTTGGGAGTGCCCCAGTCATGGACGAGCTTGCTCGCTTGGTCGGCGATCACGGCGGAGAGCGGCCCATTTCCTGCAGTCACGTAGATCGGGGCGAGCCCGAGACGCACAGCGTCTCCCTGGACGCGACGCAGCAGGCTCGTCTTGCCGACGCCGCGGGGCCCGGTGTCGACGCGGATGCGGCCGGAGAAGCGCCCATGGAGGGCGGGCAGGGTCAGCATCCCGCCGATCTCCTGGAGCTGGACTTCGCGGCCGGGGACGTCTCGGGCTACTTCCCCGGGGGTGTACGGGCTGAGCTGCACGGTGCTCCTTCGGACTGTTCCTTACAGATTGATCAAGTGTAAGGCGGTGTAAGCCCGGGTGGTCAGGCTCCACGATGGCCAGAGCCCGCCCCGATGCCTGGAGAACGCGCCCCGCGACCTCCCGCCCACTCACCCCAGTGAGCGACGACTACCAGGAGGACAGGCGATGAGCACCATCATCCGCAAGCGCGACACCGGAGAGACCGGCAACAAGGGGCAGTTCGGGTCGATCGGCCGCGACGACGCGGACGTCTCGGTGCGCACCCCCGAACACCCCTCCGCTCACGCTGCCGCCCTGCGCGACTCCGGACCCTCAGGAGAGGTCATCGCCTCCCTCTGCCCCGAGATCGACGTCGAGAGCGACGGCACCTACGCCGGCGTCTTCAAGATCTCCGACGAGCGTGGCGACCTGCAGTACTACCTCCGCCCCGACGGCCCCCACCGCATCCACGCCGAGTACCTCTACGGAGCGGCGAAGCACGAAGACGACATCATGCAGCAGGCCGAGATCGACCTGACGACCAGCACCGCCACCCTCCACTACGACTTCGCGGACGAGGACTACCCCACCGCTGACACCGAGGCATCCCGCGAGGAAGACTTCGACGCTTCCGCAGGACCCGAAGCCCTGGGGGAGCTGCTGAAGAAGCACTCCCACGACGACGGATCAGCCTGGGAGTCTCTCGCCGCATCGCGCGAGGACCCCGATGAATCCGCGCGAGACGCCTACCTGCGCGGCATCGGCGTGCGCCGACACACCTACATGCGCCCGCGCCAGACCAGGTACTGAACCCCGCGCCCCCGCGCTTGAGCGCGGCTGCCGCAGCTCCCCGCTCACTGATAAGAGCATGAGCACCTCGCCACAGCACACGGTCCGGGTCGGAGACAACCTCGATGTACTGGCCACCCTGACCGAGCCCTTCGACCTAATCTACCTCGACCCGCCCTACAACACCGGTGGCCGAGTCGTGCAGGCCTACACGGACCGATTCGACGACTGGACCGGCTTCATGGCGCCCCGGCTCGTCCACCTGCCCAGACTGCTCACCGAGGCCGGCATCGTCATCGCCTCCATCGACGACCGCGAAGTGCACCACCTGCGTGTCCTCCTCGACGATCTGCTCGGCGCTCACAACCACGTCGGCACGATCGTCTGGGATGGATCCACCATCAACGCCAACCACCTGCTGAGCGTCTCCCACGACTACCTCGTGATCTACGCGAAGGACCTCGCCGCGATCAAGGCGACCGGCACGAGGTGGAGACAAGAGCGCCCGGACGCCAGCACCATGCTCGAGGCCGCCGACAGCGCCTGGCGCGCCGGCCACGGCAACGCCGACGAAGCGCAGAAGCGATTCCGTGCATGGCTGCTGCCCCGACGCGCCGTGCTGCCCCGAGGGCTGACCGAATACGACCGCATCGACGAGAACGGGTCCCTCTACCGGGTCTCAGACCCCGGAGCCCCCTCCGAGCAAGCAAGCCGATCGTTCCGTCCCCTCCAGCACCCCGTGACCGGCCGCGACTGCCCCGTCCCCAAGCGCGGATGGCGGATGAACGACGCCTCGATGGACCGGATGCTCGAAGAAGGACGTATCGAGTTCGGGCCCGACCACACCACCCAGCCCAAACTCAAGCGGATGCTCAAGGACAACTCCACGGCGGTGCCCCGCTCCGTGTTCCGCCAGGAGCGCGAGGGCGCGAGGCATCTCGCACGAGTCGAAGGCGCAGCGGACTTCCCCTTCCCCAAGGACGTTCACGTGCTCGCGCGCTGGTTCGACACGGTCGCCGCGAGCGACGCCCGGATCCTCGACCCGTTCCTCGGGTCCGGGACGACCCTCGAGGTGGCGATGTCCCTGAACGCCTCCGATGGGGGAGCGCGATCCGTCACCGGCATCGCCCTGGACGAAGGCAGCATCATCGAGGACGTCCTGCTCCCGCGCATCCGCCACTGCGAGCAGAACTACCAAGAGCCCGTCACCATGTCCCGCGAGGCACCCCGTTCGCCCACTGTGGTGGCATGACCGATTCCATCTTCCCGATGAACGCCGCCCTCACATCGGCGCTGAACACGCTGGAGAACGGGAAGCTCTCTCTCACGGAGGGGGCTGGCCGCACCGGCGCGTACCTCTACGCCCGGGCGATGCGCCACGAGATGCTCCTGAACAACCGGGGCATCTCCGAGCGCTTCGAGCCCTACCTCGTCGCCGGGCTCGTCCTCGCCGGGCTCGAGGCCCGAGACCTCCCCTACCACCCCCAGGAGATGCTGGCCACGGCCGAGTGGCTCTGCCACGAGGAATCTTCCTCCTGGACGCCACGCCCCCTGTACGCCCAGATCATCCGCGGGATGGGCGAGCAGCGGCTCACAGAGTCCCTGGTGCTGGCGACCGCCGGGCTGCTCGGCGGCATCAGCGACGCCATCGGTCACGAGCCCCGCATCGTCGCCGACAACCACCAGGCCAAGTTCGCAGGGATGATCCCGAAGGTCGACTGGGACGGACTGCTCGGCGAGGACCGCCCGTGAGCGGATTCTTCATCCAGTGGGCGCTGGAGCACCACCTGAGCGACCGGGCGCGCGCCGTCCAGCACGCCCTGGTGATCATGCTGGCCGCCAAAGTCACCACGTGGGACGAGCTCGAGAGCGTCCTGCGCTCCGACCCGGGGCGCAGCCAGGAGATCCGACGGGGCGTGAACCTCCCCCTGGAGGACCTGCAGAACCTCGACGCCCACGAGCAGACCCTACGCGGACTGCGACGAAGCAACGGGAACCGCTCCTCCATCGTCACCACGATCGCCGAATGCGACACCTGCCAGCGGTGGGGATACATCGCCGGGGCCACACCCCCGAAGACGTGCCCGTGGACCGCGGAGTGCCGCGGCAAGGTCACCAAGATCGGGCTGCCCGACTACGCACTTCGAACAAGCCCCTGACAAGCCACGACGCTTCTCGCAGAGCGCGCCGCCCACTACCTCCATCGAAGAGTCGATCGCGACGAGATGGAGCAGATCATGGCAGCGAACGGATCGAGGATCCGAGGCGGATCAGGCAACGGGGCCCGCGTCCTGCGCAAGAGGGACACCGGTGAACAGGGCAACAGCGGCCAGTTCGGCACCCACTCCCGGGACGAGGCCGACATCCGTGTCGGCACGGACGACGACGGCTACCGCTACCTCACCGTCGGCTGGTGGAACGACAAGCTCCAGGACCACTTCGACGCCAGCGCCCTGCTCACCCGCGCCGAGGTCGACGCCAGCGCCGAGCTCCTCGACGAGAACGAGGTCTTCGAGCGCATCCAGCGGGACGCCGAGCGCCTCTGCCGACGCCGTGGAGCCATGGAGCACGTCGATGACGTCATCGGCGACACCGCCCACGACATCATCAAGCGCATCCGCGAGAGCGAGGACCGCGAGGGCCACGTGCGTGCCGTCGCCACAGCATCCCTCGTGCGCCGCATCGTCAGCGGACACCTCAACCATCGCCTGAGCTCGGGCGAGGTCGAACGCTCCGAGGTCCGCTCCGGGCAGGTCCGCCTCGCACAGCGGGTCGCACAGAAGGAGCAGGAGCTCGGACGCGAACTGTCCGGGCGGGAGAAGGACCGCCTGGCGGCCGAGGTCCGCCTCACCTTCCCCACCAACAACCGTCCCCCCGAGGACTTCCATGTCGCGCGCAAGGACAGGTTCCTCTCGGTCGACGACGAGGACAGCGGCGCCTCCAACCGGCTCTCCGTCCCGGCCGACGACTCGGTCCTCGACGAACAACCCCTGACCCCGTTCCCCGAGGCGATCGACCGCACCCAGATGGACGCGTCCGAGATGCTCTACTTCGTCCAGAACAAGGACGAGTCGCCGATGCCGATCCACTCGCGCAACACGAGCACGACGATCTACAACACCCTGGCCCAGTCCATGCGGATCCCGCCAGCCCAGCCGGACTCCCTGAGCCACCGCCAGGCGATGAACGCAGGCCGCACGGTCCGCTCCCACGAGCGCGGCGTGCAGGGAGTGTGCGCCGACTACCTCGACGGCGCCCGCGACGAGCGCACGGAGGCCCTCTTCCTCCCGTTCGGGGAGATCGACGACGAGCGTCGCGAGGCCTTCGCCTCCCAGTTCGAGACGAGCCCGTACGCCGACGAGATGTGGGGCTCCGCCCTGAAGTGCGCCGACCCGCAGCTGAAGAACTTCGAGTTCCCCAGCCAGCTCGAGGACCGCTGACCGATGCCTCGATGCGAGTTCGCCCAGTCCCCGCCCACTAGCGAGACCGAGAGGCCAGGCAGGCAGACAGCACCACGGGAGGGGCAGCCATGAACAAGACGAAGGTCGATCTCAGCGGATCGTGGAACCAGATCTGGGGGCGAGTGCAGGACAGCGTGTCCGGCATCGACCTCATGCTCATCGCAATCGCAATCGGTCTCGCGCTGTACGCGATCATCAAGTTCATCGTCAAGAACAAGCGAAGCAATGGCGCGGGCGGCGGCGGCAAGGAGATGGCCATCGAGCTGCTCATCGCCGGGATCTTCGCCGCGCCGTCGGCATTCCTGCCGCTCCTCCTGCTCATCGCAGATGCCCTTCTCAACCTGGGTCTCGCCCTCCTCGGGCTTGCGGACAGCTGAGTGGAGCGTCGGATCGGAGCGGCGGAGTGAGCGACGAGAACGAGAAGGAACGTGAGGTCTACCTGTACAACCTCACGGCCATGACGGGGAAAGATGCGCAGGCCGAGCGTAGGTCCGTGCACCTGACCATCGACATGAAGCGAGGGACCCTCATTTCGGTCGTCGCCTCGACCTTCATCTCGATCCCGGTCTTCGTGATCTCCCTCCTGGTGTTCCAGATGATCCCCTACGTGCCCACCTACCTCGGCATCTTCCCGGGGCTCCTCGCGTTCTTCGTCTCGCTGGGACTCATGTTGATCCACCAGCGTCGAGGGCTCCGACTCACCCACGGTCGCGCGTTCATCGACAAGAAGCTCGCCGCAACTCGAAACCAGCTCAACGTGTTCATCCAGGGGGGAGTCTCCTCCCAGGCCGGAGGGCTTCTCATCATCGACCCGCTCGAGTCGACCCCCGTCCTGATCGCTCCCTCCGGTATCGACAACGACTACGCCCAGGAATGGGACACCGAACTGATTCTCGACGAGGTGTATGCCTGATGGACCGCACCAACAAGGTCCCCGCCTGGATCCTCAAGCTCCTCCTGCCGCTGGCAGTGATCCTCGGAGCTAGCGCATTCGCTCTGTCCCCGGCGAACGGCGCCTCCCTCACCAGCGCAGGCGACGCGATCAGCCCGCAGAACGTCGTGGCACAGGCAGTCGGAATCCAGCCGGCGGCACTGGACAGGGGCGGGGCCGAGGACAACATGCCCCCGTGCGCCCGCGTCGACGGGGAAACAGACCCCATCAAGTGCCTGCCCATCACCCGCTGGACGATGTCCATGGCGATGACGGACTCCGTCGAGTTCAACGTCACGCAGCCGCTGCGGAGCGTCGAGGTCAACATCCTGGAGAAGCCCTCGTTCGAGGGCATCATGACGGTCGGCAACTTCGCCTGGCTGATCGCCGCCCTACTCGTGGACGCCGCCACGAACTGGAAGGTCAACGCGCAGCTGGTGAAGCCGCTGAACGACTTCGCCGCCAGCTTCGGCACCACCATCATCGACTCCGGCGCCATCTTCCTGGTCATCGGCGCCGGAGCCCTCGCGCTGGGCTGGGCCACCTTCGCGGGAGGCTTCAACCTGCGCCGTCTGCTGACGATGCTCGCCGCCCTCGGTGCGTTCTGCGCCCTCATCTGGGGGTCCCTCAACGACACCGGAGAAGGCGGCACCTACGAACCCGGCACCGCCTCCCCGGCGTGGCTCGTGCAGGAGACCTCTGCGGCGTTCTCGAAGGCATCAGATGCCATCGCGACGCCCATCTCGGATCGATCCTCGAAGGAGTCCACGGTCTTCTCCGACGCGGCGAAGAAGGACCCGACGTCCTGCAAGGCCTACATCGACGAACTCCACCGCGAGTACACGAGCTACTACGAAGACCGCGGCGAGACCGCTCCCGCCGCGCTCAACGTCATGTCCCGCTGGTGGGAGGAGACCGGATACCGGGTCTTCTCCGACGTCCAGTACGGCGACGAGAGCACCCTCGGCGCCGACTACGCCGCCTGCCACCAGCTGGATGGCCACCTCCAGATGGATGCCAAGGACCGGCACGACATCCTGCAGAGCGCTTACACCAGCGGCGACGAGAGCTACGCAGTCGCGGTGCCGGCCGCCGGGTCCCCGATGCTCAACGACATGACCAACGACAAGCGCGTCGCCCGCCAGTCCCAGGCATGGGGACTGTGCGCGATCGACGCGAAGGGGAACTACTCGCTGCGCGCAGACCTGCCCAAGGAGGGCATCGAAGGAGGGAAGATCGGCGGTCCGATCACCCCGGAGGCCTGCAAGCAGATCTTCACCGGCAGCGGCAACCAGAACGAGTCGAAGTTCGTCTTCCACCTGCCGTTCTCCGACAAGGTGTCCGCGGACACCACCATCAAGGAACTCTCGGAGGTCCAGTTCGCCGTGGTCGGCGACAAGGACACCCTGCAGGACCCGGACAACGGGCTGGCCTCGCACCCGCAGGCCTACGCGTACGTGAGCAACGTGTCGGGCACGACGCGCACCGCCCACTCGATCCTCGCCTGGGCCTACGCGGTCTCCGCCGTCATCGGGGGCCTGGCGATGGCGCTTCTGGCTGCTGCCGTGTTCGTGATGAAGCTGCTCAGCTACGTGATGGCGTTCTTCCTGATCATCGCAGCCCTGGCGGGCGTGGTCTCGCAGGGGTTCGGGTCGTCGGTGGCCTTCTTCAAGAGCTGGATCGGCTACACGGCGATCACGTCGGTCACCACGCTGCTGTTCGCGTTCGTGCAGATGGTCGCCATGGCCCTCATCCGCATGGGTGACGGGTTCCTGGGGCAGTGGGCGGTCGCGATGCTGCTGTGGATCGGCTTGGCCCCGGCCCTGTCGATCTTCCTGCTGAACCTGATGTGGAGAAAGCTGTTCCAGGCGAAGTCGCCCTTCACGCTGCGCGGCATGCAGGCGATGGCGGGCAACCCCCTGGCCGTGGGCGGTGCCGCTCTGGCTGGGGGCACCCTCGCCAAGGGGGCGATGGACGCTGGGCGCCGGAGGATCACGGACGCGGCGTGGGGTGCTGCGAAGGGAAAGATCGGGGTAGGCAAGGGCAAGAGCACGGATGGGTCTTCGGTGGCGCAGAACGATGATCTGGTCGCTGACGCGGAGAACCCCGTCGAGACCAGCGGCAAGAGTGACGCCGTCACGTCTGGCTCGAGCGTTTCTGAGGCCGCGGTGACCGACGGCGCGTCGACCGAGAAGGTGTCGGGGGCTGAGGCGGATGCGGAGGATTCGCTTTCTATCCAGGCCCCAGGTGACGACACCGACGACCTCCTCGGCGATGCCTCCATGATCGGTGATCCGCTGCACGCCGTAAAGGGGAAGGGCGCCGACAGCCTCTCGTTCGCCGACAAGCTCGCCGCATTCCAGGAGAGCGGAGGCCGCGACGACACCATCGAAGCGGGAGCAGAGAAGGTCGGCGCCGCGGCAGTTTCCACCGGAGCGACCGCGCAGGGCCTCGGCCGTGGCTCGCGCCTCGCCCTCGGACGCGCAGCCTCGATCCCTGCCAACATCCGGCGCCAGATCGCCGGCGGCGCGCAGACCCTGCGCGAGAAGTGGCAGTCCGGGCAGGACACGCGCAGCGCCATCTGGAACAACAAGGCGCTCACGGCCCAGTACCTCACCACCCGAGGGATGGGTGCGTCAATGAAAGTCGTTGGCACCGCGGGTTCGAAGCTCGCCGCAGCGGCGAAGGACCCCGCCACGTACAAGCGGGCCCTGAAGGGCGCAGCCCTCTACGGGGGGCTCGGCCTTGCCACGGGCGGTCTCGCGGTACCCGCAGCCGTCATGGGCGGACGAGCCCTCCTCAAGCATCGCCAGTCGCTCGCCCACGGTGCCGGACGTGCTGCTGGTGTGAGCGTTGGCGCCCTCACCGGGGTCGCGAAGAACGCGTATCGGGCAGGGGTCCCCGAGATGTCGACGACGGACCGCCAGGAGGCACTCCAGACCATGGAGCTGGAGGCCCGCATCAAGGCGGACCAGAGCGACGACGCCCAGGCGCCGATCACCGAGCTCGCGCACGGTCTGCCCGTCGTCCAGGAGCGCCAGCTCACCCTCGAACTCCAGGACGCACTTGCCTCCTACGACGCCTTCCAGGCCGAGAACGGGCGGGTACCCGATGCTGACGAACGCACATCGATGGTCGAGGACCTGCCGTTCTACTCGTCGATGAACTCCGACCCGCAGCTCAAGGCGATGTTCGACCAGAAGGTCGCCGAGGAGAGTGCCAAGGCTCAGGAGATTTTCTCGGCCCATCAGCGCGAACACGGCGACGGAATGGCCCGCGAGCAGATGCGAGAGGCCACCCGCGAGCTGCCGTTCTACTCCCAGTCCGTGCTTGGACTGGACCCCCGCCAGGGTGCGCTGCACCTGGAGGGGATGGGGAGCGCATCGGCACCCGCAGCGGTCGGCGCTGCGCCGGTGACGGCAGTGGATGCGCGATCGTTTGATCCGGCCCCTGCTCAGTCCGTGACGATCTCCCAGGACCAGGGATCGTTCGCCCTGCCGCGCGATGGCCGGCACCGGGCGAACGACCCCAGTCGCATCACCCGTTGAGCAGCGGACCAGACGATCGGAGGAGATGAGCGATGAGCACTCAGCCGCGGATGCCGGCCGGAGGCCGTGACGGTGGGCAGTTCACCAGTGCTGCTCGCTCAGAAGTGGGCGCGGATGCGACACTCGTGCCCATGAGCACCGACGGGGCCGACGGGTCGATCTACTTCCCCGCACGACTGCACAGCGCCGAGGAGCACCTGCAATGGTGGTCGAGCGTCCCGGTGCCGGACGAAGTCCTGCAGTCCGTCATGGACGACTACGCCGAGAGCCGCACCGCGACGATCGGGGCAATGGTGGGAGGCAAGTGGCAGGCGCCGCCCCGCAGGCTCGGGTGGAGCCAGGCCGAGTACGAGGCCCGGGCACGCGAGGACGCCGATAGGCACAACGAGGTAGTGCGGAGATGGCAGCAGCAGATCCCGAAGGAACTCGACCGCTTCGCCGTCCGCGACGCCGTCCGCACACACCTCGCATGGACCTACCGCTACACCCTGCCCAACGACGAGCAGCAGCAGCTCGAGACCACACAGGTGACCGTCGGCGACTACACGGGCACTCCAGCCGAGATCTCCACGCGGTACGCCATGCCCGGGTTCGCCGCACGTCACCCCGAGGGCTTCACGCGCCTCCCCGACGACAACACAGACCTCAAGCGCCAGCTCGAGCAGCTGCGCCGCGAGGTTTCGTCAGTCGCGACCACGACTCAGAAGATGTACGCGGGCGACATGGCCGATCACGGATACTCATCGGAGCAAATCGATGCTGAACTGCGAGGCGAAGACGTCAAGCACCCCGTCGGCGGACGGAAAGCACTCCGGAGCTTCAAGAAGGACTGAGAACTGCGGCGCGGCGTAGGACCACTGTTCTAGGTTGCGGCCGTTCTTATGGGGTGGTGTCCGAACTTGTGGGTGTCCGCCCGGCGCGCCCGGTGTGCTCGTGGGGCATAACGTCTGCAGAGAGATGGATGTGGAAGAAGCTGGGCCGTTCCCTGAGTACACGGGCGGAATCCAAATAAGCGAGCCTGCGAGCGCGTCGAAAAGGGCGTACCCTGCGTGAACGGGCAAGACCCTGGACCCCGCTGTCTGCGGGACATACCCCTGGCTTTCCCCTGCGTGCACGGGCGGGCCCCTTGCTGAGCAGGGCCCTTACCCCGTCCGTGCGGAGTGTGGGAACAGGCCGAGATTGCTCCCGACCGGTGGCCCCTCGCGGCGGAGGGGTCTTGACGCATCGTCGACCGTGTCACTGACGACCTCGAGTGGAGGACCAGCGACGCGGTCTCCGCGTCCGTTTCGTCTCTCCGCCCTGCCGGCGGCGAGATGACCAGTGACCGCGAGATCCGGGACAGCGAACGCGGCGATGTTCTTCGCGGCGTTAACGTCTCGGTCCTCGCGCCACCCGCACTCACACTCGAAGACACGCTCACGCAGGGACAGCTTGATTTTCACTGTCCCGCAAGCATGGCAGGTCTTCGATGAGGGCAGGTACCGGTCAATGACATGGAGCCGGGATCCGTACCAGCTGGTCTTGTAGTCGAGCTGCCGGCGGATCTCGGCGAAGCCGACGTCGAGGATCGCCCGGTTCAGGCCCGCCTTCTGGCGGACGTTGCGTCCGGGCTGTTCGAGCGTCCCGCGGGCGGACGAGCTCATGCCGGCGACGTTGAGGTCCTCGATCGCGACATGCTCGAAGCCCGTGGCGAGACGCTTGGTGAGGGCGTGCTGGGCGGTGGACCGCTGGAGTGCGACGAGGTGCTGCGCGGCGGCGAGTCGCCTGTAGAGGGCTTGTTGGCGGCGTGAGCCGCGTTCGCAGCGTGCGATGGCGCGCTGGATCCGGGTGATGCGCTTCGTCGCACGGGCGCCGGGGCGGACGTTGTCGACGAGCTCACCTGTGGACAGGGCGGCCTGGACTTTCACGCCGACATCGACGCCGACGACGCCCGCGGCACGCTGCGCACGAGTCGGCTGGGGCTCGGGGGCGTGCTCGGCGGTGAGGAGGGAGACGTACCAGCGGGTGCCGGAGCGGGAGACGGTGAACGAGCGGAGGGCCGCGCCGCGGTCGAGGGCTCGCACGAGGCGTTTCGTGGTGTCGTGAGTGCGGAGCGTTCCGAGGCCGGCGAGGCGCAGATGCCGGTAGTCGCTGATCGGACCGTTGCGCTCGTCGAGGGTGCGGTGATAGCTAGCGCGGGGCCCCATGGCCTCAGGCGAGGGGATGGTGAAGGAGTCCCGCGAGCTGGCCTTCTTCCTGAACCGGGGTGCCCCGACCTTGCGGCCCTTCCTCGCCCCGGTCAGCGAGGCGAACCAGTTCTTGACCGCGGCGTCGGCGTGCTGGAGACCGGAGACGTGGACGCGCCGGGAGATCTCGTGCATCCACGGGACCTCGGAGCGGTCGCTGGTCCACACCGCCGCGGGGTCCTCGCCGCAGGTGATGCGGGCCGCGGCGTCGCGGTGCTCGGCGATCATGCCGGTGAGGTACTGCGTGGCGTAGGCCTGGTAGCCGATTGGGCGGACAGGCTCGCCCGGACACTCCACCTCATGCTCCCGGAGCACCGTCGTGAGCTGGGCGGGGCCCAGGCCACGCGTGGCAAGGTGGTCGCGGAGGAGGCGATATCGGTCGCCGCGGGCCCGATTCTCGGCGACCAGGAGGTTATGGGCGTGCCGGGCGGCGCCGGCGCACTGCTCGAGGCGTGCGCGCTGCGCAGGGGTCGGGTCCAGCGCGCACTTGTAGGCCCGTAGACGCTCCGCCATCTTCACCACTTCCGCAACCCGTCGTGTTTGTCTCGGGATCACAGTGGGCGGGGTGCTCCTCCCGCAGGACACCGAAGCAGGTCTCGGTCATATGATGAAGCATGGGGCAGACATCCCAGTGAGTCCCAGGTACGAGGGGTGCGCGGCAACTGCCTGGAGCTCACGCAAGTGGGGGACACCAGGAGGTCGAGGGGTTACGTGGGACGGATGAGGCCGCCGAACGTCGGCGCCCGTGCCTAGTCCCACTAAGCGGGACACCTCGCCGAACGCGGGCACTCATCCGAATAGATCGACGCCGCCCTTCAAGGGCGAGAGAGCGGAGCCAATGTCGGACAGAAGAAGGCACTGAAGAGCTTCAAGAAGCCCTGGATCACGGCGCCAAGGTAGTGCGACGACCGAATGCGCAGCCTCGTGGTCGGACCGGCGGCCCAGCGTTTGCCACTGCCTCGGAGCCAAGCGAGCAGCCAGATCCCGAGCACGCTCATGCAGGACCGCAGCATCCGCACCCGATGGAGCAGCCGCACGCGCTGCCTGGACCACTGCGTCCCCGTACTCTGCGACAAGCTCAGTACTGCCCGGCTGGAGCATGGCGATCCGCCTGGACAGGGGCCGGCCATGACGAAGGCCCTCGCGCTCCTCGGCCCGGGAACGCCGCCCGTAGATGCTGCCGATCCACACCGCGGGTTTGAGGACCACGCACGTGCTGCCGAGGATGACCGGGCGCTCCGTACCCCCGGAAAGTACACCCCAAGTTACTAGGCTCATCCCCTCCCACCCACCTCGCTGTGACCCGGGGCCACTTCAGCTGAGGCAAACCAACATTTTGGGGTGTGACTTAATGATCGCGGTATGAGCGGACGTTCTCAAGTGGCCTATCTGGCGACGTTCGCCGCAAAAGGACAGGGATCAATGAACCGCGAACCAACCTGCTATTGGTGACTCCGCACAGGCCAGGGCACCGCCGCGATCCAAGACGAACGGCGTCATCTAGGGGCGTCAAGTGGACGAGGGCCCGAATCGTGGCCGTTGCCGGTCGCCCTGTCGAGGGACGTGGTCCGTCGGAGAGTATGGGTGAATTCCACGTTCTACAGGAGGGTGACGGTGCGCTTTCCGTTGAGCTTCGGCCTGTTGACCTTGAGCACGTTCTGCGACGCTAGGAACTGGAGCACAGAGATGGCCGACTCATCATCGGGTGCGTCGAACTTCTCGGCCTCGCGAGTTGCCAGGTAGCACCACGGACTCTCAAGATGCGAGACCACAGCGAGAACTTCCGGTACCTCCGCCGGCTGCGGGTCAGCGATGCTGATGAGCTGCATCGTCTGCTGCGCCGGAATCGTGCTGTTCGCTGCTAGTCGCTGCAGCTGCGACCACGTGAGGACTGTGTGGGTCCGCAACGCGTACTCGGCGATCTGTGTCCAGGTATAGGCGTTCTCGTCGGAGACGAACGAGTCCAGGTTTCCTAAGATGCGGTGACCGACTTTGTCGGCAGTCCTTGGGTCTTCGAGCACGTCGCCGACGGCGTCGGCGACGTGTTCGGGGGCCAGGAACGTCGCCACGTTCTCGGATGCTTCGATGCCGGCCCTGATGGCGTTCCAGCCGCCGGTCGCGAGGTGATCGAACGTGTCGGTGTCGTCGGGAAGCAGGCGGGCGTCCAGGAGCCGGGCGAACAGGTCGCTGTTCTCGGCGGCAATGTCGGTCGCGAGAAGGTGGGCTTGTGGGTTGAGGCTCTTTGCGAGTTGCGCCCGCATCTCAGTCGAGGGGATGGCGACGCGGGCGTTCAGTATGGTGATCGCGAGTTTGCGAACGTCCGGAGACGTCTCTTCCTCATTGTCTTCCTCAGCTTTGTCGGCGGACCCCAAGCCGGAAGTGTCGACGGTGAAGGCGCCGGCGGCGGTCAGCAGCTCACCAAGCTCGGTGTCGATGCTGCCCACCTGGTCCAGGTAAACCTCGACGTTCGCCGCGGTGGCGCGGAAGAGGTGGGCTCCAGCCAGCGACTTCCACGTCGCTGGTGGTGCCGCTTTGAGGTCGCTGAGGGTCGCCGTGGCCGCGGTGGCGCTGAGTAGCGCCTCCCGCTGCTTCGAAGACCAATCGGCCGCCTCGTCGGTGTTCAGCACGTCGACGAGCGTCGCCTCGTGGGTGATGGCGGGGTCTGTAGCGTCGTCGGCGGCAACCAGGGCGAGGTACTCGTGGAGGTTGCGCAAGCAGTAGCTGTAGGCGGTGTCCGGTGCCGCCTCTAGGAGCGGGTCAAGGGCGACGGGGCCTTCGATGCTCGCGGCGAGGCGCAGGTTCTCGGCGCTAAGCTCGTACAGGTCCGTCTTCACGACACGCTGGAGCACATCGTCGTGGAGTCCGTCCAGGTCGGACAGGCGCACGTCGCACCGCACGAGCAGCGCTGCTGCCGCGTCTGCGATTCCTGCGTCCTGGGGGTCCGTGTAGGCCAGCATCTGCTGGTAGTGGCTAAGCACGAAGTGCGCGACGTCGGCGGGGGTGTCAAACGCGCTGATGGTGTCCGCGGTGGTAACTCGCAGCGCTACGTCGACGAGCTCGACGCGGACGTCGTCGGGCACGTCCGTGCTGTTGACCAGGTGGGTGAAGACAGGCCGCCACGCCTCGTGCGCGAGCCGGGCCACGAACTCGGTTCGTGCCTTCCCGGAGGTCAGGTAGGTGGCCATGAACCGCCGTGCGATATCGCTTGTGTCGTGAACCCGCATCAGGTGCTCGACCACGTCGTCGGCGCCGCCGTGGTCAGAGTCGAGCAACCAGTCGACGACATCGGTGTTGAACGCGCTGACCGAGGCGGTGAAGTCGGCGCTGGCTTCGGCGAGCAGGTTTTGGACGGCGTTCGGACTGTCGAACTTGTAGTCGATGTCGGTGCCGTTAGTCTGCTCGGTCTGGATGAGGAACGTGTGGACGTCGATACCGGCGAAACTGCCGTAGAACTGGGCGGCGTACACGCTGTAGTTCAGGTCGATGTGACCGCCGCGGACCAGGTCGCGCGCGAGCTCGGATTCGAGGAGTTCGTGCACCCGATCCGCCATCGTCACCGCCTCTGTCGAGGTGTCGCCGTTTGCGGCGGCCTGCCATGCGACGGTGCCGGGGCCGCCTGTCCCGGCCAGGGACTGGGGCATTGTGTAGCTGCCCGTGGACTCGATGACGCCGCGGAAGCCGGCACCCCTGAGATCGGCTATCTGGGTGTCGAGCCTCGCGGCCTCGGCCTGCGCTGCCTTCTCGTTCCGCTCCTCCCACCGCCCCTCTAACAGCTCCGGGTAGAGACTCTCAAGCTCTTCCTGGTGCACAGAAGCGAGTGTCACATCTCCGAGGCCGCGCCGGCGAACAATCATGGTGATGCTGGCCGTATCGAGCGCGTGGTCCCAGAACACGGCCGATGCGGCGTCCGGCGTCGAGTAGTCCTCGTCGCCGACTCGGTAGAGCACCTCATGTCCGGTCAGCCCCTTCTCGTCTCGCAGCATGCTTGCCACCGCGTTGAGACGGTTGGCCATCTCTCGAATGAACGGCCGGACGGACGCAGGTCGCGCGCCCGCCTTGAGCACAGCGCGCTTCTCTCTCTCGAGCCGCTCGACGCCAAGGCGAATGATGCCGCGGCGGTCGTCATAGAGGACATCGAGGGCGCTGGTGCGGCGGGCAATGTTTTCGAAGTCGGCCATGTGAAAGTTCTTATACGCCACGAGCGCGAACAGTTTTGTCTCGTCCAGCTCCGGAGCACGCTTCTCACGGTGCAGGAGCCGCTCGGCGAACACCAGGTACTCGTTGACCATGTTGCGCAGCAGCCGCATGTCGGTGCAGTGTCGAGCCACCAGGTCAACGAGCGGACGCTCGATGCTCACGCCAACATCGTCGAGTCGGCCCTTGAGCAGGTCACGGGCGTTACGGTGCGAGATGAACGGCACGACTGGGATGACAATCTCGAAGAACTTGGTCCGGTTTGCCCTGGCAGTCTCCGCGGTTGCGGCGTCGTCACGACGAGTCGCTCGCATGCTCGCGTCTGCAGTCGTCGCGGCGGCGTCGGTCTGGCTGACTCGGTCCTGCTTGGCGCCGATCTTCTCGAACAGGCTGTCGCGGACCGCGTACACGAACCGCAGCGGCCGTCCGGACCGGGCTTTGCCGCGCTTGGGCCCATTGAGCAGCGTGTTCAGCTCCCGAAGAGCCTCAAAGATCTGCGGGTCGTCGAACCGGTCGAGGTCCTCGAAGATGACGACGTCGATGTTCTCAGAGTCGAAGTAGTTCACGATCAGGTCGAGATACTCGTCGAAGTAGGTGAGCTTCTTCTCCGACAGCTTCACTTTGGCGCCCCCGGCGGAAAGGTCGGAAACGAAGAACTTCTCGTGGGTCAGCAGCCGCACGCCCGTGCCCGCGGCCAGCGCGATGCCGGCCAGCACGAGCCACACCAAGCCCTGGAGAAGCGGGTTGGCTGACTTCGCGACCTCGGGGGTCGGCAACCAGCCCATCAGCGCCAACAGCACCGCCAGGGGAGCCAGCACAGCGCCAGCCTGCAACGTCGCCTTGCCCCACGACAGCTCGACGGGTCGCCGGAACTGCGACCTCTCAAGGGTGGACGGTTCGGCGCTGTAGACGAGTTGCTTTACGACCTCCTTCTGGATTCGGTTCGTCAGCGACGAGCCTTCGTCGTTCGGACCGAGCGAGGAGATCGCCAGGCGCAGCGTGGTGCTTGAGTACTCCTCGACGTACTTACCCAGAATGCTCGACTTGCCGGCCCCGTATCGACCGGTGAGCGCGATGTTGCGGTTCCGCTCATCGTCCAAGGCAGCTGTCAGCCGCTCCAGGTAGGACTGGTGCTGGGATTCAACATATTTTGGCGCTAATGACGCGAGATCGGGCGCCGTGATCCCAGAAGACGGCGTCGAGGGCCCCGAGGCTACGTCTACCTCGACTCGCTCCGAAACGGTATCTTGGGCGAACTCGCCGTCCACGTTCTCCGTCGCCTCCCGCGGTGTTGCTTCAGGCACAGTGGCTCCCAACTAGTTGCGGGTGTCCGCCTCGCGACTGTGGCGGGATTGAGCGAGACCCCAGTCGCCGGATGGGTCCATCGGGAACCCGGCAGGTATGACTTTCCGTGAAGGCGCCAACACCGGCCGTCTACAGGATGCACCCCTGTGCTCAGGCATTCTAGCCGGGCGAGCGCTTCGCGGCATCCGTGAACGTGGCGTCGCGCGCTGAAGGTCGGGAGGGGAAGGGTTAGGTCGGGGCGAAATGTGGCACGTCCTGTCATCGGCAGATCCAAGTACGGGAGCGGGATCCGACACTCGCATCAACTTGAGCCGTATGGCATCCATTGACCCGCCCGGCGGGCGCCTGAGCGTCCACGCCGAAGGGATGCCGTTGTTGCTGGGGAGTCTCGGTGCCGGCCTACCGCGCGAACTAAAGCAGCGTGACGGCCACGAAGGGAGAGAGCGCTGTGAGACCGACGAAGGCGAGCACCTTGGCCTACGGCATGCGCCGCCCGAACCGGCTGATCGCTCCCCACCCCCACTGCAGCACCTTGGAGGCAGCCCCAGCAGCCTTGGACCACACGTTGCCGAGCGTCATGGTTCGTCCCTTTCGCAGATGTTCGGCCGCGGTGGGGAACCTGGGTCTGTCATGTCCCAAGGCCCGCCTCGGAGACGTCCTGCCCTCGCGCGGCGTCACACTCGTCTCGGGATCACAGTGGGCGAGCGGACTGTCCCGCAGGACACCCCAGTGCCGCTTGGACCGATGACGGGACAGCGCTCAGCCACACCGGTGAATCCCGGATACGATGGATGTGCGGCAACTGCCTGGAGCTCACGCACGTGGGTGAAACCAGGAGGCCGAGGGGGTTATATGGGAAGGATGAGCCCGCCGAACCTCGGTGCCGCACCCGGCCTTCGATACGCCACGACACCCCTTCCTCCAGGCAACGGCCGCCCCGAGGGCTGCGGGCATGTGCACCTTTGCCAGTGCCTTCAGCTTCGCCTGCGCGGGCTCACGCAACTCGATGGGCTGACCGACCAGGCGGGAGACCATCGCCGCGATCACCACCGCGTCCGCCACATCGTTCCCGGTGATGCTCGCCTGCTTGTAGGTCGACGCCGCGGTCACCAGCACGAGGTCCTTCCCCGCGTTGCCCTTCCCCGTTGCGTACATCATCCGCGATGGCGGAGAGACCTCCACGACAGGGACCCCTTCCCGTTCGAGGAGCGCGACGATGTGCCACCACAGGCCTGAGCGGTCGTGGACCTTCCCGGCGTTGCGCATCCCGTACGCGGGGGCCTCGATGCCGACGATGTCTGCGTTGCCGGCGACAGCCAGCACCCCTTCCGAGATCTTCTCCATGCGCTCGAAGCGCGACCTGAGGGTCTCCGTTCCTGGCGGCGGCGGCTTCGACGTGACCGTCGACGTCTCCACACGCTCAGGGGATCGGACGAGCGCGAGCCCCGTGCACGACAGGGACAGGTCGATACCGGCAACGATCATGCCGCCTCCACCTCGCTCCTCATCGCTTCACGGTGCGTGCGCAGCCTGCGAATCGCCCGCTGGCAGTCGGACTCGAGGGCCACGGTCTCGACCTCGATCTGCGAACGCCGGCAGGAGCGCTCCACGCGGGCGCGCAGCTCCTCACCGGCCGGACTAAGGGTCTCACCGCCGTCGTACCGATTGCGGGTGAGGGAGTCCGGCACGTTGCGCACCTCCACGCTCAAGGTGGGCCTGCCGCGTCCCAGCGTGATGATCGGCGTGTAGCCGGGGTCGGTGGGCAGCTCCTGGGACTGCGTATCCACGGCGAAACTGTCCAGGAGAACGTCACGCATCCTGCGGGCCTCGCTCAGGGACTCCGGGGCTGCGGCGGGTGCGTGGGGGTTGTTCGCCCGCGGGTGGTCGCGCAGCCAGGTCGCCATGGCGTGCTGCTGGGCAGCGGACTCGCACAGCTCCTCGACCTCGTAGAGGTCATCGGCGGCGACCCGGTCGGCGATGGCGTCGGCGAGGCGATCGGCGTTCTCAGGATCGTGGGCGGACAGGGCCGGGGTCATCTCTGTGAATCGAGCGCGGGCCTGGATGCGGTTGAGCTCGTGGGTCTCGAAGGCGAACTCGGAGAGCTTGCGGTGCACGACGTAGGGATGGTCCATGTCGCCGTTGATAAGGATGGTGGACCCGTCGTCGCGGGTTACGCGGGTGAGGGTGCCGTCGGCGTCGTGATGCTCGATGGTCCCGTCCAGCAGGACGCGGTCCGCGATCGTGCCATTGTCGTGGAACGTGCTCTCGGCGTCGGTCGCCGGGTACTCCCAATGGATGCCCGCGTCCTCGTGGTCCCACTCCAGGGAATCATCCATGGGGTCGTAGGCGACGGCGACGTCGGCCTCGTGGCGGCTCGTGCTCCCGAACTGCCCCTTGTTGCCGGCCTCGCCGGTGTCGCGCTTGCGGATCTTCGGGGTCTTCGACGCGTTCTCTGGCATGTCGGGCCGCTCCTCTTCATCGCGATGGGGTCTCACACCGAGAAGTGGGCGGGCGCCCCGTCTGGCGGGACAGTGAGTCGGGGCCACCGAGTTGAGGCGCGCATCCTCGTACGAGCGTTGCTACCATCGCGTGGAACTTGCAGCGTTCTTGAGGAGGAGCCGAGATGCGCAAAAATGGTCGTGTCGTGTACAGCGCACAGGAGCGCGAAATGGACGAATTTATAGCACGGTTTGCCCCACATTTCCTCGAGCTTCCGAATAATCTGGACAAGATAATTCAGTCTCTCGGATCTGACGATCCAGCGAGAGAAGTGTCGTCTAAACTAGGATGCGAGCTCGATGTCGCGCGACAACTTCTTTCGACACAGTTGCGCAAATTGTCCCCAGCGTCGATGGAAGCGCAACGTCTTGAATATGAGGCCGCGCTCAGTCGGTTGCGCGAAGGCGGACCGACTGGGCGCGGCCAATCATGACGACTCAGACCCAATACGGTCTGCCTGATCCACTCTCTCGAATCTTGTAGTCGTGACCTCTCCAGCTCTTGGTCACATCCGCACCGCCCTTGACGTTGAAACTAAGTCGGTAGTCAGGGTGGTAGATCTCTCCGCGGGTCCCTCCGCCCCAGTTCTCGAGATGGATCGAGAAGCTGGGGAGATACCCAGTCGGGCCCCCGTACTTCTTGCAATTGCCCCACGTGTGCACGGTTTGATCGGGCCAGGCTCCGTGGTTAAACCTTGTTCGACAGCGAGTTTCGTGCAGCAGAATCTTAGGCCCTGATTTCACATCAAAGTCGGCGACAAGCGAAAAATCTGCGACGCCTTCGAGCTCGTATCGGAAGTCTACGTGAGTCTTCCCGATCACCTTGCACGACCCAAGTCCGCAAGGCCCGTACGAAACCGTGTCTGCCACAGTGTTGGTGAACCCGCTTGTAGTGCCTCCACCCTTCTTCATCTGTACTTGGGGTGTCGTGGTTGATTTGGACGGAGCTTCCTTGGGTGTCGCGGCCTCCTTCGATTCGGCTCGCAGTGTGGCAGTTTGCTTCGACGAAAAGTCGTTCGCCTTCGAATACTTCGCGATGAACTTGTCGGCGACGTCAGTGTCGCCGCGCTCGATCGCTTGGCCGACACCTTGGGTGAGCGGGTCTTCCCCCGGGCTTGCGGCAAACCACAGGCAATCGCCTGCCTGGTAGCTGGTCTCGGAGCAGCTATCGTCCTCAGTATTGGCTGGTTCCGCGGAAGCTGACGCGGTAGAAGCGGTAAGGGCGACTAGGGCGGTCGCTGCAAAGATTTTGACTCGGTTTCTTCTAAGTGAGTGGCGGCTCATCGAGGGCTCCTTGAGTCAGGGATGGTGCGGAACGTACGCTACGTCACATGCTCGTCCTGTGTCAGGGGAACCTCTGGCAGGACGCCGGGTCACGACCACTCGTGCAGCCGCAGGTCGTCGTCGAAGTCGCGCAGGGTCTCGGTGACGGTCGCGGAGAGCTCGTCGTCATCGATGCCCTCGAACCCCTCGTGGGTCAGTTCGAGGGTGCTGGTAGGGGAATCCCAGCGGGCGCCTCCGGGGAACCCGAGATCCTCGGCGAAGGCCTCGGGGTCATCGCTGCGGCACTCGAGGTAGGAGTCCACCTGGTCGTCGGTGACGTCGTCATCGTCCACGTCCCACGGCTCCGATCCGACGCGGTAGGCGGAGGTGGGCAGGTGCTCCCGGTCGATCTGCACGTGTATGAGGGTGCGGCCGCTCTCGTCGAAGGTCGACTCGATCTCGAACACGAGGTGCGCGGCCTCGGCGCCGACGGTGATGGTGCGACCGTGCCTGACGGGTGTGGGGGAAGGGATGGTGACCGATGCGTCGGGCCGGGCTGTCGTGCCGAACTGGCCCTTGTTGCCGGCCTCGCCGGTGTCGCGCTTGCGGATCTTGGTGGTCGCCATGGCTGAACTCCTCGCTCGTCCTTCTCGAGAGAGGAAGTGGGCGGGGCGGGTGAGTGGCGGGACGGCGCCGATGTGGTGGGATGAGCGGCGTGCAGACCCGTCGACGTCCCGCGGTGGCGGGAGCCCGCCCACTGTCCACGACATGAGTCCAGTTACGACCTCTGGCGGCACCGAGAGATCCCGGGATCGAGTCTGGCTCGAGCGCCTGGAGACCCTCGCGGCCTATGTCGACGAGCACGGACAGCCCACATTCGAAGGCACTTCGGGCCCGGGGCAGTGGCTGAACAGGCAGCGCCAGGCTGCCAGGAAGGGCACGCTGCGGGAGGACCGGCGGCGCCTGCTCGACGAGCGCGTTCCTGGATGGGACCACGACCGCGACCAGCAGTGGATGGACCATCTTGAAGAATGCGCAAGGTATGTCGCCGAGTACGGACAGACGCCGCCCAATGGCGGCTCGATGGTCGGAGCATGGCTGAGCAACCAGCGCACGGCTGCCAGAAGTGGAAAGCTCCAGGAGGCCCGGCGGCGCCTGCTCGACGAGCGCGTTCCCGAGTGGGAGCACGACCGCGACCAGCAGTGGATGGACAACCTCGAAGATCTGGCCCAGTACGTCGCCGACCGCGGCGCACTCCCCAGCAAGCGTGCAGCCGGAGGACTCGGGCGCTGGCTCGGCGACCAGCGGCAGGAGGCACGCGCCGGCACCCTGCAAGATGACCGTCGGCGCGCACTCGACGAGCGCGTACCGGGCTGGCTCCCAGAGGTCGAAACCCCACAGCAGCGTGCCGAGAAGATGATCGCTGCCGTCCTGGAGCACAAGGAAAAGCACGGGGAACTCCCGAAGAAGCACAGCTCGGCGGCCGGGGACTGGCTCGCGTACCAGCGTCAAGCTTCCCGCTCAGGAGATCTGCGAGAGACGCTGCGCCGTGAACTCGACGAACGCGTGCCAGGGTGGGACGAAACGCCGGACTTCGATGCACGATGGGAGGAGAAGCTCTTCGCGCTGCGCGACTACGTCCAAGAGCATGGCCGTCACCCCGTCATGGGCGGATCCTCCGCTGCCGGAATCTGGCGCATGAACCAGGTCCGCCTGAAGCGGATCGGCAGACTCGACCCCGAGCGTCGGCGACGCCTGGATGAGACAGCACCAGGCTGGGACCTGTCGATGCGGGAAAGGCGTCCCGTCGAGCAGACCCTCGATGAGCTCACGGCCTATATCGCCGAGCACGGGAAAACCCCACCCGCCAGCGTCCCGAGGATCGGGGCGTGGCTACACAACCAGCGCTCCAGTGCGAGGCGCGGAACCCTCAGCATGGATCGCCGACGCCTTCTCGACAAGCATGTTCCCGGGTGGCTTCCCGAGGGCAACGACCGCGACCGGAAGTGGATGGGGCATCTCGAGGATCTGGCCCGGTACGTCGCCGAGCACGGGCGGACCCCACCGCTCGCGACCCCCGTGATCGGAGACTGGCTGAACAGGCAGCGCCAGGCCGCCAGGAAGGGCACGCTTCAGAAGGATCGGAGACGTCTGCTCGACGAGCGCGTCCCCGGGTGGCTCCCGGAGCAGTAGCCCTGGACCACGAGAACGGCCCGCGCACCGGGATGGTGTGCGGGCCGTTCTCACAGCAGCGGGATCAGGCGATGGCCGGCTCCCCGGGGGCCAGTGCATGAGCGATCGCCTTGATCTTGTCGGGGCGGAAGCCCGACCAGCGATCCTCCCCGGCCTCCACGACGGGCGCCTGCACGTAGCCGAGCTCCTTCACGTGGGCGAGCGCCGCGGCGTCCTCTGCCATGTCCACGACCTCGAAGTCGACGCCGCTCTTGGCCAGAGCGCGCTTGGTCGCATCGCACTGGACGCACATGGGCTTGGAATACACGGTGATGGTCATCGGGACTGCCTCCGTTTCGGATGGGCGACGGGGCCGGACTCTCCGACCCCTGAGGTATGCACTGAGAGAAGTGGGCGGGGACACCGCACGAGACGCGATCGGGCGCTCACGATTCGAGACGCCGCAGGTCGGCGGCCCCCGCCCACTGGCCAGGACGAGACCCAGAGATCTACGAAGGAGGGCCCGCATGGCGAAGACCCGCAAGCGCGACACCGGAGAGCCCGGCAACAAGGGGCAGTTCGGTCGCTCCCGGCGAGGTGAAGCAGACCTCGACCTGGGCTCGCTCAGCGACGACGACCTCACCGAGGCCATCGAAGAGATGGAGCTCGAAGAGGACCTCGAGATCGACGTCGACGGGGACGGGATCGCAGACGGAGAGCTGGACATCCTGCGCGAAGGGGACCTGATCGTCCTTGCCGGCACGATCACCGTCGGAGACCAGACCCGCGAGGTGCGGGAAGAGGTGGCACCCGCCGCGTCGTTCGAGCAGCTGCGAGCAGAACTCCTCGCCGCCGCACAGCGCGTCGCACAGGCGTAGCGGGATCGCACGGGTCAGCCCACCAGGCTCTCTCGGACCGTGACCATCCGCTCGATGTCCTCCACGTCCTGCTCCGCGATCAGGGCCCGCCAGTCCGCACGGTGCACCCACACCATGTGGGTCATGTGGCGAGACGCCATCACGCACAGGCGCCCCAGAGAGAGGTGATGGTCGGAAACCGTCGAAGCGGACGCGAGGGGGTCGACCGCGATCACCGCATGCCACTGCCCGCCCTGCAGCCGATCGGCGGTGCCGACCGTGATCCCGGGGAACAGGCCCAGGGTCGACAGGAACCCGGCGATGCCGTTGACTGCCATGTTGTCGCCCGCGACCACGCACACGTCACTGCTCGTCAGCGGGCGCACCCCGTCGTCGGTGGACACCTCAGCACCCACGTAGGTCTGGGCCAGGCGCGCCACGTCGGCGTAGAGGTCCACGGGGTCGTCCCGGTCGATCTGCACACTCTCGATCTCCTCATGGCCGACGATGCGCCGGTCCGGGCGGCCGGAGTCGAACGAGAAGTCGTACAGGGGAGCGATCGCGTCCACGGTGCGCTGCCCGAGCCGGTAGGACGTGGGCAGGTGCAGGGTCTTCGCGGCCGGGTGACGGCGCAGAACATCAGGGGCCCGGCCATGGGGCGGGTACTGGCTGTCCTCGAACACAGAGGTATCGGCGGTCGTGACGGGCCCGATCTGACCGGGGTCTCCGACCATCAGCACCTGCTCGCAGCCCTTCGCGGCGGCGGCGAGGGACGCGAACGTCGACTGGTAGGCCTCATCCACGATCAGCACATCGCTCGTGGCCCTGGTGCTCATGCCCAGCGAGGCCATGGTCTTGACCACGATGTCCCCGGGCTCCCCCTGGAATGAGCCGTTGCCGGGAGCGTGGATCGCCGTGGTCGAGGCCTTGTCCACTCCGCTGAGGGCGAGCACGACGGAGGCGTTCTCCCACACCGCGGCGAGGCGCTCGGCGACCGAGGTGGCGGCCGACCGGGTGGGGGCGGCGATCGTGAGGGTGAGGTCGGTGTTCGCGCTGAGCCACAGGGCCGCGTCGACCAGCAGCGTCGTCTTCCCCGAACCGGGAGGCGAGTCGATGATCGTCACGCGCCGCCCCGACGCCGTCTCGTACAGGGCCCGCGAGAGAACGGACCCGGGGACGAGACGCTGCCACGAGGGCACCTGGCGCGAGGCCCGCACCTCTTCGGGGGAGGGCTCGACGCGTGGCGCCTTCGACGTGTCGATCCCGAGGGTGTTCAGGTCTGCGATGCTCAGCGCCACGATTCCTCCATCTGCTGCCGGTTCCCCCACCCAGTGGGCGGACCCGGGTACCCACGGGACAGCGAGGGGACGTCAGGCGGGGACGCCGTGGACCGAGACCGAGTGGATCCACGCGGGCGTGGTGTCCTTCCCGTCGGAGGTGACCAACGCGACCACGGGGAACGCAGTCGGCGTCTCGGGCCAGGAGGTGCCGCCGTCCGTGGCGACGACGACCAGTTCCGGGGCCTCCGTGAACACCTCGGGGATGGCGGCGAGGCCCAGGCGCATGTCGGTGCCGCCTCCACCCGTGGCGGAACGGAGCACCCCCTTCTCGGACAGGGACCGTGCCCGGTAGACAGCATCGTCCACGTCCAGGACGAACACCCGATCCTCAGGCACCCCGCACTGGACGGCGATCTCCTCGATCTCTCGACTCATCTCGCCGAGTTCGCGGTCCGACACGGACCCGGAAGTGTCGCGGATGACCACGAGCGTGGGAACGGGGCGCACCGTGCCCGGCAGGATGATCTTGCGCCCCCTGGAGCCGTCCGGCATCCGCACACGCACAGCCTGGCGGCGAGAGGCTCGGGAGTACGTCTTGAGCAGTCCCCGGGGCTTGCGCCGAGCGGCCTTGCGCAGGTACCCGCCGACGACGATCTGCCAGGGGATCACGCTGGGCGCGGTGATCTTCTCGGCCCACCGCCCCAGGCGTCCGGGCCCTGCCCCCTTGGCCTTGGTGATCTCCTCGGCGACGGTGTGGACGGCCGCGACGATCTCGAAGTCCTCCGCCGGGGGAGCGATCAGGTCCAGGTCCTCCCAGGTACTGGTGAGGAAGTCGAGGGACACGCGATCCTGCAGGTCGGTCCCGAGGGTGATCGCTCCTCCCATGAGATCGCTCGCCATCTCATGAAGGTGGAAGAGGTCCATGTCCGCGTCGTGCGCGCGGCGGGACAGTTCGTCGTAGTACTCCGGGGCGGACAGGCCCCGGTCCATGCCGATCTGCTCGGCGGTCGTCGAGACCGTGGAGGGGAAGGTGATACCGGCATCCTCGAGGTCGTCGTTCACGGCGGCGTCGGCCGCCATGCGCCACAGGTCCGGGGAGAGGTCGCCGTCGGACTGCAGCTTCTGCTCGGCCAGGGAGTGGTGGTCGAACATGACGTGGAACATCAGGTGCACGAGCACCTGGGCGCTCTCCTCGTCGGTCCACTTCTCGATCATCGCGTCGACGTCGAGGAACACCCGCAGGCGAGGGTCTACAGCGCCGAGCGTTCCCAGCCCAGGAGCGTTGACGTACCGGGCCGCATACAGCAGGGCTGCGGTGTACGGGGCAGCCTTCTCGGCGAGGGCGCGCCACACGGACAGGCGGTCCTCCTGCTCGGTGGTCAGGCGACGTGCATAGCCGGACATGGGGTTCTCCTTCTCGTGGGTCACCAGGTCAGTGGGCGGGTAGGAGGTGCGGCGGGACGCCTCAGCGCCAGGCCCCGACACTTCGCAGCATCGGCCCGAAGGCGTCCTCGGCACGCCGGGGGATCTGTGCGCCCTTGGGTGCGCGGGAGAGAAGCAGACGCGCCGAGCGCAGGCACACGTCCTTGCGCCCGGTGACCTCCGCGCAGTGCAGGAGAACCTCGAGGGCCTTCTTCCAGGTGGCGAGTTCTCCCCGGTCCACCGCGTAGGAGGAGACGGCGCCGAGCACGGTGAGGGTCTTGGACGGGTGGTGGTGGGTCCAGTCCTCTGCGGACGGATCCTCCAGCACCGCGCGCAGGTCGAAGTCCGCCGCTTCGATCCGCCAGCGCATGAACCCGTCCGCCGCTCGGTCCCCGACGAGCCCGCCGAGCGCCATGCGCTGCGCGTCGACCTTCGCCTCGTCAAGGCGTGAGAGCACCTGGATCGCGTTGTCCCACGAGCGAGGAGAGGGCCACGGTCCCCCCGCACCCGAGGGGTCGGAGGGCTGATCGTGGATGAGATGCCGGTGGGCGTCGAGGAAGGTCAGGATGAGCGAGCGCTCTCGGGCCACACGCTCGGGGCGCGCGTCGGCGTCGTCGACGATCTTCTCCGGGATGGGGAATCCGGTCGACATCCCGTTCAACCAGGCTTCGCGGTCCAGTTCCCAGCCAAGGTGGAGCATGCGGTTGGCGATCGGCCCGGGAAGATCGGACGCGCCCGCCGAGTAGTCGGGAGGGTTACCGTCCAGAACGATCGCCACGGACTCGGGCAGGTAGGTGTTCTCCCCGACCTGTCGCTCCTGCAGGATGTTCATGCAGGCCTTCTGCACGTCCTCATCGGCGAGGTTGAACTCCGACAACAGGAGCAGACCGCGGTCGGCGTCGATCAGCCGCGAGGCCCAGCCGGGCAGGGCGAACTCGGTGGTGTGCGACTCCTCGACGAGCGAGGGGATTCCCGAGACGTCGGACTTCTCCTTGTGCATCATCACCACGCGCTCGAGATGCCGGCGCGAGGCGGTCGCGTAGTCGCGGATGACCGAGGACTTCCCGATGCCGGACAGTCCCTTCATGAACACGGGGACGTTCGCCGCGATGCTCGCGCGGAACACTTCTTCCTGGATGTCGACCATGCCCTACCAGTGGGCGGGATCGCGTGGTCACGGGACGCTCACAGGGGAGCAGTCTCCATGCCTGCGAGGGACAGTTCGGCGGGCACGATTCGCTCGACGGGATCCTCCGGCGGCACGCCCCCGTCCCAGGCAGAGGGCTCCTTGCGCGTGAAGCGGGCAGCGCCACCGAACGGGGCCTCGACGAGGAAGACCTCGCGCCCGTACGCCCTCCGGAAGGACGATGTTCCCTTCGATTCCGGGGTGACCTCGAGGATGAAGTCTCCCTGGTCGTACCCGAACCCCGCGACGCGGCCGCCCCGCAGATCCGCGTCGGGGTGCTGCGGGTCCACGACCCACACGGTGGACCCCTCGCGGAACGGGATCGAGCCCGCCGGGATCTGGCAGCGCTCGGTGTTGCGTTCGCGCGAAGGCCGCTGGGGGAGTGCGGCAACGGTGCGTCGACCCGCGAGGTTGTAGGGCCTGAGCGTGCTGTCGACGGCGCACAGCGCCTTCCACTGGTCGCCGAGGGCTTCCATCGCCACATATGCCTGGGCGTCGTTGAGGGCGCTGGGGAATGAGCGCGACCGGGTGATGCGATCGCAGGCGGAGGTGATGCGCCCGCACAGGCCGCCGTGCGTGGTCGATCCGTGGATCGCGGTGCGGTAGAGGTCCTGCATCCCGGTGACCGAGTGCGGATCCGCCACGCGGAGAGCGCGCCCCCATGCGCGCAGGTCGTCGGTGTCCTCGAAAGGGGCCCAGTATCGCATGCCGAGGGCGCGGGTGATGACAGTGAGCGATGAGTACCAGGGGGCGACGACCGCGACGTCGAGGACGCGCCGGGCGGAGAGGACCGTGTTGCGCTGGTCGATGGTGTCGAAGCGAGCCTTGGAGAACGCGCGCAGCAGCAGGCGCAGATCCCTCATCGTGGGCATGACGATCTCGCGGCGACCCTCGGAGTCGTCGGTGTGCATCAGGACGGCCGCGATCTCGCGTCCCTTCATGGGGCCGTCGGAGGTGCGCACGCGCCCCTTGTCGACCCAGACGAACAACTTGTCGCGCGCGTGTAGGGACGGGAGGGTCTCGGACATGCGCGGCAGGGCGCGGCCAGTCTTCGAGGCCTCCTCCCGGCGCTGTGCGGCGTACTCGGAGGCCTTCATCGAGCCCGTCGCGTTCACCGGGCCTCCTCGGGGACGAGCCATCCATCGGAGGGGAGGCGAACGATCGCCGTCACCGCGGCGAGCACGCCGACGGCAGCGAGGAGGAAGGCGAACAGTGCGAGGTCCTCGCCGAGGAAGAACGAGACCAGTGCGCAGAGCGCGGCGATGAGCGCTGACGCCTGCGCGGGCAGGCGGTCCTCCCAGTTGATCTCCGGGTCGCGTGTGCTGTCCATGGTCTCGCCCTTCCTGTGCGGTTACGCAGGTAGTGGGCGGTGTCGGGTGTTCACGGGACGGTCAGGACACCTTGGCGCGGCATGCGTGAGTGGTGGAGGTGCCGTAGTAGCGGCCGCAGTCCGCGCACTGCACTGCCACGTCGACGCTGGAGTTGCCGGCGCGGCGCACGTAGGTGTTGTAGGCCCTGCCGACGGAGGGCGACGAAGACATTCGTCCCCACGTCTCGGGGTCCATGTCGTAGACGTAGGCGCCCGTGGGGTTGTTCTTGGTCGGGCTCATGACGATGGTCGCCTGCTGGGCCTCGGCGTTGTAGCCCATGCCCTTGATCCAGGACGACGCCGCCTTGCGGGTCTCGACCCCGGATCCTGCGGCGCGGTGGCGGTAGGAGGCCACGAGCTGCGCGGTGTGCTCTCGAGTCAGCGACGGTCGCCGCGACTCGAGGCTCGCCCGCACCGACTCCGAGACCTGGGCCTTGCGCTCGGGGTCGAACCCGGTGGGCATCGTGACCTCGTAGGAGCGTCCCTTCTTCGACACGCGCACTGCAGACATCGTGGTCGTGCCGTCCGGCCCGGTGTACTCGATGGGCATCTCGAAGGGGCGCGACTCGTCTCCGGTGCGCGTGGCGACGTCCTTTGCGAATCGCCGCACCGATGCGTGCGAGGGCATCGTCAGGCTGTAGTCGTCTCCCTTGTAGGTGCGGCGGTAGGGGCGCCCGCTGTCGCGCCCCATGGTCGGCACCTTCCCGGAGACGTCCGTCATCTGGGCGGCACGGTCCCACCACTTCTGGGCAGACCGCTCGGGGCCATCGGTGTCCGCGAACCGGGCCTGCGGCACGGCCACGTCGGCGTCGGCGCGGCTGATGGTGCCGAACTGTCCCTTGTTGCCCTGCTCGCCCGTGTCCCGCTTGCGGATCTTCTTGCCGGTGCTCATGCCGCCTCCCTCGTATCGGTGCCCTCGCCAGGAGAAGTGGGCGGGGCAGACGGAGACGTGTCGCCCAGGTCCTCGATACACACCTGGAGCTCCGCGGCGAACTCGCGCTTTCGCTCCTTGAGGGTCTGGTCCAGGTGCAACTGCGCGAGCTTGCGCACCGAGACCAGGGCCGAGGCGTACAGGCTGTCGCGAGAGGCGAGGACCCACAGGGCCGCCCACTCCTCCGCCCCCACGGACGAGGGGCGGTCGAGGACGTCATGGCGAAGCGCTTCCATGGCGACCTCGCTGGTGAAGTCGTCCTCTGTGAGGTAGCGGATCCCGGACCCGGAGGCGACGATGTCGCGCAGCGCGTACTCGGGGTTGGTCGGGTAGACGGCGGAGGTCAGCGTGTAGGCGACTCCGACGTTCGGGGTGAGCGCGAGGACCAGGTACATGACCAGGGCCCCCAGGCACAGAATCGGTGCAGTGCTGGAGAGCACCGAGTTGTCCGGGAGGGGGATCATGCCGGCGGAGGTGACGAAGAGGGAGGCGATCAGGAGCAGGGGGACGAACCCGAAGAGAAGCACGTACAGGAGGCGGTCGTAGCGGCGAGTGGTGATGGACTTCGTGGAGTAGGCCTGGAGCTCATTGATCAGTCGGGTGCGGTACCCGTGAGCGTCGTCGCCGGGTGGGACGAGCGCGAGGACGTCGGGGCCGGTCTTGCGAATGCGCACGTACCGGCTGTCCGAGGACACGTCGTCGATGCGGTACGGAGGGCGGTTGTGGGAGAGGGGAACGAGGACGGTCTCCGGGAACTTTCTGCTCATGCTCAACCCAGTGGGCGGGGCCCGCGAGAAGGGGAAGTGAGAGTGCAGACGGGTGCTCACTCCAGGATGATCGGGGGCCTCCCGGAGGCGTCGTCGCCGCTGTCATTGCGCGGCCGGCGCCGGGCCCTCGTCACCCCGTTGGCGACCGCCTCGAGGATCAGCCAAGCGGTGGCGCCCGCGACGATGACCCATCCGACCGAGTGAAGAGGGACCGTGCCGATGGACGGCGGGGCGTAGACCACCAGAACGGATCCAAGCGCGCCGAGCAGGCTGGGGGAGAGCATGTTGGCCTCTCGGAACATCAAGTTCCCGTTCGCCTGGGCGCGGGCAGTGCCGTTGGCGAGGATCTCTCCGATCAGGCACACGCCGGCCCAGATGATCACGATCCACCCCAGGGGCGCGGTGGGGTATCCGTAGAGGTCGCGTGGGACTGCGACCAGCACGATCACTCCGAGGACGAGCGCGACGATCGGCTTGCCGATCGAGGCTTCGCGAAAGGGCAGCATGGGGTCCTCCTCAGAACTTCAGGCTCAGTCCCTTGAACAGCCTGATCGAGTTGCGGCCACGGGAGTTCAAGGTGAGTCGGCCGATCTTGACGGACGTGCTGACGCCGGAGTTCGACACGTTGACGTGCGCGTTCTTGCTGACCTTCACGCGCTTTTGGATGCGAAGACCCACGCCCCGTCCTTCCCCTCGAACTACTCACCACGGGCAGTGGGCGGGGACCACGCTTCCGTGTGCACGAGGCTCTCGAGGTGGTGGAGGAACCCTTCTCGCAGTCGTGACGTGATGTGTCCGTCGGGGTCTTTCACGCCCAGTGAGATTCGGGCGGCGGTCTTGGCGATCTCCTCCAGGCAGTGCGCGTGCTCTGGGGGCAGCGAGGAGTCCTGCCGGGGGCGGTACTCGTGGATGAGCTCGCATGCGCCCTTGACCCCGGTCCCGATGTACACCGGCTTCTCGCCCGCCCTCCTGTCGATGAAAGCGGAAGGAACGATCTGGGAGACACGAGCCGTGTGGCCAAGGGCTCTTTGGGCTCCGTCGAGAGTCGACAGGTCGAAGGCGGGGCTGTGGTCGATTCCGATGAACGTCGGCAGAGCATGGTTCACCAGCCACGAGCCGGTCAGGATCTCGCGGCGTGTGGCGAGACCGTCCTGGGCGGTGCCACTGGCCGCGGCGTAGATGGCCTCCAGCCGGCTCTCCTCTCGGGGAGTGATGGCGGGGGTCTCGGTGAGGTCGACCAGTGCCCGCCACAGCGGGACGTCGACCTCGGGGACCAGTGGGAGATTCGGGGTCTTCACCTGGATACTTCTCCGTCTCTTGGGTCGGGGTACCGGTCGACCGTGGGTGCAGAAAAGGCGAGTCCATGGATCGCCGCGCCGACGGCGCGTGGCCACCAGTGGGCGGGGAGGACCACGGGGTGCGCAGCGGGAGCGCTACGCCCAGACCGACAGTCGACGCCGGTCACCGCTCGGGCGTGTCAGATGGTCTGTGTAAGTCCTGACTGAAGGGACCGAGACAATGACGACCATGACCGATGAGAACGAGGGCGATGCTCCCACGGGTGCGGACCTCGTCAAGCAGCTTCAGGCTGCTGGCGAGCTCGATGGCCTGTTCGCGCAGATCGACGCAGGAAAGATCGAGCTGACCGGCGACGGCGGGTTCATTCCCGCGCTGGTCAAAGCCGCTCTCGAACGCGGCCTGCAGGCCGAGCTGACCGACCATCTGGGATACGACAAGCACGACGCAAAGGGCCGAGGGACGGGCAACTCCCGCAACGGGACCACGCCGAAAACGGTCCAGTCCGAGGTCGGAGCGATCGATCTCGACGTTCCTCGTGACCGGATCGGCACGTTCGCCCCGCGCCTGCTCCCGAAGGGCCAGCGCCGCCTGGGTGGCCTGGACGAGATCATCATCAGCCTGTATGCGGGCGGGATGACGATCCGGGAGATCCAGCACCACCTGGCCTCCACGATCGGCACGGACCTCTCCCACGAGACGATCTCGAACATCACGGACGCGGTCGCCGAGGAGATCCTGGAGTGGCAGCAGCGGCCGCTGGAAGAGTTCTACCCGGTGATCTACCTCGATGCGATCCGGATCAAGGTCCGCGAGGATCACCAGGTCATCGGCCGCTCCGCGTATCTCGCCGTGGGCGTGGACCTCGAGGGCGTCAAGCACGTGCTGGGCATCTGGGTCCAGGACACCGAGGGCTCCGCGTTCTGGGCGCACGTGTGCGCGGACCTCGCCAATCGCGGCGTGAAGGACGTGCTGATCGTGTGCTGCGACGGGCTCAAGGGCCTTCCCGAGGCGATCGAGGCGACCTGGCCGGACTCGATGGTCCAGACCTGTGTGGTCCACCTGATCCGCGCCGCTATGCGGTTCGTCAGCTACACCGACCGCAAGAAGGTCGCCGCCGCGCTGAAGCCGATCTATACCGCCCCGAGCGAGGACGCTGCCCGCAAGGCCCTCGAGGAGTTCACGGCCTCTGGGTGGGGCCAGAAGTACCCGTCCGCGGTGATGACCTGGAACAACGCGTGGGACCGGTTCGTCCCGTTCCTCGCGTTCCCTCCGATGCTGCGCCGAGTCATCTACACCACCAACAGCATCGAGTCGCTGAACTTCCAGCTGCGCAAGGTCACCAAGAACCGCGGCCACTTCCCCTCGACCGAGGCCGCGGTCAAGCTGCTCTGGCTGGCGATCTGCAACATCGAGGACAAACGCGCCCTCGATCGAGCACGGGAGAAGGGAAAGCCCGCCAGCGAGCGCAAGGCCTCCGGCCGCCTCGTCGAGGGCCAGGTCACCACGAACTGGAAACAAGCCCTCGCCCAACTCGCCGCCGCCTACCCCGACCGCATCAACCCCTACCTCTGAACACCACCACTTACACAGACAGATTGACAGGCTCTTCGTCGCCGCCCACAATGAACCGTTGCCGCCCCGCCCGCCGGTGAACCTCAAGACCCAGCACTACCCAGGTAAGGACGGCCACTGGTTCTCCATCGACGGGTGGCAGCGCCACCACGACATGATCCTCTGCTCAGGATGTGGGCAGCCTCCGGATTTCATCCTGGACGACGGCGGATGGCTGCACTGCCCTCGGTGTCAGGCTCCGGGCGCCTCACAGAACGGAAGCCTGTGACATGGCCCAGCGGGATCCTGATCAGGACGAGATCAACCCGGTAGTGCTGGACCTGGGGAACCACACCGACTACTACGTGCTCACCAACTCCCTCGAGGAGTTCATCTCCCATGCCGAGGGAGAGATCGCCGACGAGATCCCGGAAGGTCTCGACGCCAAGAGCAAGTGGAGCAAGCGCGAGCTCCTGCAGGATCAGGTCGACCGCGCCAGGCGGATGCTCGAGGAGATCGACCGCCAGATCGACGCGAACGGGAAGGCGCTGCCGGGTCCAACGGGCGCGTGATCCTCCCATTGAGCCGGCGCGGTGTCGTCGATCAGGGCTGTTCGGCGGCGGTGAGCTCGGCGTATCGCTCGAACAGGATCTTCTGGCGTTCCTGCTCCGACCCGCACAGGCGGCGGGCCCCGAACGCCTTGTCGACCGCCACGTCCAGCACGCGGTGTGCCTTGAGCAGCTCGGGGCTCATCGCCAGCGGATCGTAGTGCTCGGCGAGCGACCGCTCGGGGTGCAGTGCTCGCGCGGCGAGGACGTCGGCGCCGGCCGCGATGATCTTCTCGCGCGCAGCCGACTCCACCGGGGGGAGGGGGAGGGTGTTCCAGGTGAGGGTGTTCGAGAACCGGATGTCGGACTTCAGTCGACCGCCCACGGCGCGCTGCCAGGCCATGAACATGGATGAGGAGATGATGCCGAACAGGAGCCCGTCCGGGTCTTCCGCCTTGAAGGTCGCGTCACTGGCAATGACCTCTGGTCCGAAGTAGGCGCAGGTCATGTAGGTCCGGTGCTCGCTGACCACACGCGGAATGCAGATGTAGTTGACATCGGGCTGGGACCGCTGGCCGAAGAGATTGGGGGTCGTAGCCATCTCGCGGGTCGAGGATGCTGAGCTGGCGCTGCGGAACTCGCGCACTGCCTCGAGCCGTTCCCGGAGCACTGGAGATCTCCGCGCGTCGGCGGGGTCGAGATCGACCATCCACAGGCACCAGCGTTCCTGGCGGCGGACGAGCTCGCGAGCGCCGACGTACTGCCGCACATACTTCGCGGCGGCCGGGTCTGCCATCACCTCGTCGTACTCCTCGACTTCGACGACAAGGTGCCCTCCGTCTCGGGGCATGCTGCCGAAGGTTGCCGGGGGCAATCCGGGGGACAAGAGCGCTCTGCGCTGCTCGACGAGGACATTCGGGCCGTCCACGAGATAGCCATTGATCGAGTGAGCAGATGCTTCGACCGCCTCGCCGCGCAGGGACGGATAGGAGAACAGGCGGGCTGGGCCCTTCTCACGGTCGAATCCGACGACGACGCAGTGCACGGCCGCGGCGCCGGGAGCCTCACTGGTCCACGCGAACGTGCGGTGAGCGAAGCGGATGCGCCAACCGGCCTCGAAGATCGACCCGAACAGGGCGGGAACCGGCTCGCCCTGGGTGATGGAGTTCGTCGAGACGAAGGCGAAGCGGCCGCTCGTGCCGCCGAAGTAGTCGACGGCCTTGCGGTACCAGCCAGTGACGTAGTCCAGGCGGCCGATGTCCTTGCGCTGCCAGACGTCGCGCAGTTCCTGGGCCTGCTCGGGGGTGCGAGTCGCGTGCCCGAGGAACGGGGGATTGCCCATGACGACCGTGTCCGGGGTCGCGGCGACGACGTCGGTCCAGTCGGTGCGCAGGGCGTTGCCGACGGTGATGCGCGCGGAATCCGCCAGCGGCAGCATCGGGGCGGAATAGCCCAGGGTGCGGCTCATGTCCTGATTCGCCTGATGCTCGACGAGGAACATGGCGGTGCGCGCGATCGTCGCCGGCCACTCCTCGAGCTCGATGCCATGGAACTGCGCGAGCTTCACGTGCACCAGGTCCTCGGCGCCGAGCGTGAGCTGGACTCCCCGATCGCGGTGAGCGTCGCCGTCGATCCCCAGCTTCGAGAGACGCCTCCCGCGTTGGCGGTTCGCCTGGTCACTCTCAAGCTGCTGGAGACGCTGATGGATGCGCAGCTCCAGAGCGCGCAGCTCCCGGTAGGCGATGATCAGGAAGTTCCCGCAGCCGCACGCGGGATCCATGAACGTAAGCGACCCCAGATGGTCCAGGAGCTTCTCCAGCTCGCCCCGGCGGCTCCTCGACTTCTCAAAGCGCTCCTCGAGCTCGTCGAGGAAGAGCGGGCGGATGACCTTGAGGATGTTCGTCTCGGTCGTGTAGTGCTCACCCAGGCTCCGCCGGGACTTCTTATCCTTCACCGCCTGGAACAGCGACCCGAAGATCGCCGGCGAGATGCTGGACCAGTTGAAATAGGCGGCCTGCAGCAGCAGTTCCCGCGAGGCGCGGTCAAAGTAGGGGATGTCCACGGCCTCGCCGAACACGGACCCGTTGACGTACGGGAACGCCATCAGCAGGTCGTCGTCCTGGCCGTAGCGCTTCTCCTCGGGACGGTTCAGTGCCTGGTAGAGCGTGGAGAGCTGGGATCCGAGGTCAGACCCGTCCTCGCTGGTGCGCTCCTCGATCCATCGGGAGAACAGGTCGCGGTCCCAGAGCCCCGAGTCGTCCGCGTACAGGCAGAACAGGGTGCGGATGAGGAAGATGCTCGCCTGGTGGTCGTCGTACCCGGTCTTCTCGAGGTGCTCGTAGAGCTTCGCCATGAGCTGGGCGGCCTTGATCGACGCGGCCTCCTGCTCCGCGGACCCGAACTGGGTGCGGCGGTACCCGGCCAGGAACAGCAGGTCCTCGACGTGGTCGGGCAGCTGCTGCAGGGTGAACTCGAGGACGCTCCGTTCACCGGGGCCAGCCTGGAGGTTCAGCAGCCGGAAGCGCTTGAAGTCGCTGGTGATGATGTAGTCGGGCTTCTCGTTCTCGGTGAGGGAGCCCATGTAGTCCAGCGCCTGAGCTTCCGCTCGCTCGAGGTCTTCGCCGGCGGACTTCATCTCGATGAGCGCGGTGCCGGAGACCAGGGCGTCGATGTATCCGCGGTGGCCGGTCGTGGAGCGCTGCGCTCGCTTCTCGTAGACCGCGGCGGTGCGCCCGCTGACTCCGAAGACCCCCAGCAGGTCCCGAACGAACTCCTGCGCCTCCCCGCGCTCGTATCCTTCGGCGTCCCGCCATTCGGCGACGAAGGCGCCGGCGCGCGAACGGATGTCGGGGACAACGAGAGGCTTCTGGGTCATGGCGGCATCATCCCAGGTTCCAGATGTTCACGGTTCCGATTGCTTTGGATCGGCCCCGGTCAGGATGGCCCCGAAGCGAGCGCGTCGAGCTCCGCCTCTGTCGCCGTCATGCGAATGGGGTGTGCCGAGTCCAGATCGTCTACCCCAATCTCGACCATCTGGATCGTCCTCACCCGCGTGAACACGTCCCTGCTGTCGCGCCGCGCCATCGGGTGTTCGGCGTCGACGACTGCAACGACCTCCCAGAACGTTCCGGCGGGCAGTATCACCTCGAGCTCTGCCGCCAGGTGCGACTGGACCAGTTCGCTGAGTGCTTTGAAGCGCCCTGGGTTTCGTTCCGTGGTTAGGCGGGCGCGGTCGTCGTGGGGTGAGTGTAGGACGCTTCGACCGCTGCGGGGGTGCGGTAGTCGAGAGTTTCATGCAGTCGGGACGTGTTC
>NZ_JAKRMO010000050.1:0-33557 GCF_022346485.1 Brachybacterium sp. ACRRE
GCGGCCCCACCGGCCGTGAGAAGTACGAAACGGTTGCCAAGATCGATCTTGGCAACCGTTTCGTACTTCTCACCGCCTCCTCGGGGTCCGGGACGCTCCGGACCCCGCGCAGGGTGGTGCGGTGGGGATCCGAACGAGGGTGTGGACGGGGTGAGTGGACGGGGACGAATGGACGGGGCGGCGTCACCCTTTCCAGCCGTGACGCTGCAGGGCATCGGACACTCGGCCGACCGCCCGGGCCCCGGCACGGCGAAGATCCGCGGCGACCGTGCGCACCTCGGTCCATCCATGACGGAGCCGGGCCTCGGTCCGCGCGATGTCCCGCTCCTGCTGTTCACGGGTCAGGTGCGACGGCCCTTCGTGCTCGGCACAGACACGGAACTCCGGCCAGGAGAGGTCCGGCTCCCCCAGGTCCACCGTGCCCTGGACGATCGCGATGTTGAGCTGCGGCTCCGGAAGACCCGCGCGGACCAGATGCAGGCGCAGCATGGTCTCGGCCGGAGAGTCGCTGCCCACGCGCGCCTGGTCCAGCGCCGCCCGCAGCGCTTCGTTGCCGCGCCGCCCCGGACGACTCGCAACGGATCCCTGAAGCTCCTCGAGGCTCGCGTAGGGGCGCCGGCGCCCTTCGAAGCGGAACCTGGGATGGCGGACGAGGTGGTCGGCGACGGAGGTCAGCTCGTCGCGATCGAGGAGGGTCGAGAGGTCTCCCCATGTGCGGATTCGCGACGTCAGTCGGACGCCTCCCGTCTCCATCACCTCGTGCGCACCGAGCGCTCCGAGCTGGTGCCATCGCACGCAGGGTGCGTCGCGGCGTCGCGTCCTCGCGGCGAGGTCGAGCAGCCCCGTCTCGCGAGCAAGGTGGCGGAACGGGAGGGGCATCCCGAGCAGTTCCGCCGCGGTCGGACCGCAGACGACCGCGTCGGGCGCGTCGCTGCAGAACGCACGGGCGAGATCGAAGACCGTGATCTCCACGCCTGCCCGCACATAGACGCCGCGGGAGAGTCGACGCACGTCAGGGGCCCTGAGGCGCTGCGCGCCGATGCCGAGAGCACGAGCTTCGGCCACCGTGAACGCGGTGGCGAGGCTCTGCGGCAGGGATGACCGGCGCGGGGGCATGGCGAACAGGATGCCCGCGTCGACGCCGCGCACCGGGAGTTATCCACAGCACGGGTCCTCCACACTGCCGGGTGCAGGGTGCCAACGGGTTCCGAGCACCGGGCACCGGGCACCGGACACCGGACACCGGACACCGGACACCGCACACCGCACACCGCACACCGCACACCGCACACCGCACACCGCACACCGAGGCAACGTCCCGTGAGAAGTACGAAACCGTTGCCATCAGCGCTGATGGCAACGGTTTCGTACTTCTCGCGGGTTGTTCCCACGCGGGCAGCCGGGTGTGCCACGTGTTCGCGCGATGCGGACCGGTGCGCGGCGTCGCGCAGCTCACTCTTGCATTCGCTCGCGTTAGCGATATATCGTGATGCTGTCACGACATGAACGACCGTAAGGAGATCACTCATGCGACGCCATCACGATCATCACGACCAGCATCAGGAACTCGACCCGCGCGCTCTGCGCCGGGCACTCATGCGACGCGGCGGCCAGCGCCGGCGCGCCGAGGAAGGAGGGGCCATGTACCCCGACGACATGGGCTTCGGCCCTCGCGAGCAGCGCGGCGGTCCCCGGGCCGGCCGCGGTCCGGGCGCTCACCCGGGCCACCCCGGACACCCGGAGAACCCCGATCGCCCGGAGCGCCATGAGCACCCGGAGCATCCCGGACACGCCGAGCGCCACGGCTTCGAGCAGCACGGTCGCGGCCACGCCCACCCGGGCGCCGACGGCCGCGGCTTCGACGGACGCGGGTTCGACGGCCAGGCGTTCGGCGGGCGCGGATTCGACGGGCGCGGCGCCGACGACCCCGAGTTCGAGGGCCGCGGCCCCGGATTCGGCGGACGTGGCGGGCGCGGCTTCGGCGGCCCCGGCGGACGCGGCTTCGGCGGCCCGGGAGGGCCCGGCTTCGGCGGCCCCGGTTTCGGTGGACGCGGCCACGGCGGACCCGGCTTCGAGGATGCCGACGGCTCGGGCCGCGGCTTCGGGCCGCGCGGCGGACGCGGTCGTGGCCGCGGACGCGGACGTCGGCCCCGCGGCGACGTGCGCACGGCCGTCCTGCTGCTGCTGAGCGAGGAGCCGATGCACGGCTACCAGCTCATGCAGACCATCGACGAGCGCACGGGCGGGACGTGGTCCGTCAGCCCGGGCGCCATCTACCCGACGCTCTCCCAGCTCGAGGACGAGGGCTTCGTCGAGATGTCGAAGGAGGGCGGGCGCAAGCTCGCGACCCTCACCGACGCCGGCACGGCTCATGTCGAGGAGAACCAGGCCTCCTGGTCCGACCCCTTCGCGGGCGAGGACGACTCGTTCGCGCAGGGTGCGCTCGATCTGCGCAGCTCGCTGCGGGACCTCACGGGCGCCGTCCGCGAGGCCACCCGTTCGGGCGAGTCCCAGTACATGAGCCAGGTCGCCGAGGTCCTCACCGAGGCCAAGCGCTCGATCTACCGGATCCTCGCGGGCGACGTGCCAGCCGCCCAAGGCGATGCCACGGGCACCGACGGGGCCGGCGCGGCGGACGGATTCGATGCGGCAGACGGATTCGGTGGGGCGGACGGGTCGACGGGACCTGACGAGTCCCAGCGCTGACGCGCTTCGACGCCATCTGCTCCATCGACCTCACCGAGGCACCGCCCACCGACGAAGCGCCCGCACTCACCTGGAGTGCGGGCGCTTCGAGCTGTCCGGTCCCTCCGCAGATGGCTACGGCCTCCGTCCGGTCCACCCGATCCGGCCCGCTCAGCGCACGACGGGGTCCTTCGTGCCCGCGGCGAGACGGCCCAGGTCCTCGCGGTGGGCGGCGCCCTCCCAGTCGCCCGGGGTCGTGCAGATGAGCGCTCCGCACTCGTTGCCGCGCGCCAGACGGGCGGCGAGATCCAGGCCCTCGAGGCGGGCGCTGAGGTAGCCGGCGACGAACGCATCGCCCGCGCCGACGGTGTCGACGACGTCGACCCTGAGCCCGGGAGCCTCGACCGGCTCCGCGTCGTGGAGAGTGTTCGCGTCTGCGCCGGTCACCGCCTCCGCGGAGAGCGCGCGGGCTCCCTCGGCGCCGCGCTTCTCGACCACTTCGGGGATCCCGTGGGCGTGCAGGATGCGCACCAGAGAGTCCTCTCCCCCGCGCGCCGCATCCTCCCCGCGCTCTGTGCCTCCCCCACTCGCGGCGTCGCCGCTCACCTCCCCGCTCGCCCCGGCGACCTGCGCCTCCGCTGCGAGGGCGTCGGCGATCAGTGCGAGTTCGTCGGTGCCGCCGAAGACGATGTCCGCGGCGACCGCGATGCGCGCGAGCAGTGGGGCGGCGACCTCGCGGGGCGCGAGCGCGGAACGCAGGTTCACGTCGAAGCTGACCAGCGTGCCGACCGCTCGGGCGCGCTCGACGAGGTCCAGCACGGCCTCGCGCGCGGTGTCCGAGAGCAGCGGGGTGATGCCCGTGAGGTGGAGGATCTCGGCGCCGGCCAGCAGGTCGTCGGGCAGGCCGTTCAGGTCGTCGCCCGCCAGTGTGCCGGCATCGAGGGCGCAGGCCGCGGAGCCGCTGCGGTAGTAGCGCACCGTGCTCGCGCCGCCGCTGGGATGCGACTTCAGCATGAGGCCCGTCGGCCGCTCCGGATCGACGACCGCCCGCACCTCGACCTGCTCGGCGCGCAGCTCGCGCAGCACCCGGGTGCCGAGCTCGTCGGCCCCGACACGGCTCACCCAGGCGACGGGGACGCCGAGGCGACGCAGGCCGATCGCGAGGTTGCTCTCCGCGCCGCCGATGCCGATCGTCATGGTGCGCGCGTGCGCGAGGGAGCCGATCCCCTCGCTGTGCAGCAGCGCCATGGTCTCGCCGACGGTGACGACGCGCGGCGCCGCTCCCGCGCGCGGATCCCGGATGGGCGAGACCGTCACCGGCCCGCCTCCGTGCAGACTCCGACGAACTCGCGGGCGCGGTCGGCGAGCGCACCGAGGTCCCCGCCGCGGAAGGCGTCGCCGAGCAGGGGGCCGCCCACGGAGACCGCGTCGGCCCCCGCCTCGAGCCATGCCCGGGCGGCCGCAAGGTCGACCCCGCCCGAGGGGATCACGCGCAGGTCGGGGAAGGGACCGTGCAGGTCCTTGACGTATCCGGGACCGACGGTGCCCGCCGGGAACACCTTGACGGCGCTCGCGCCGGCCCGCCAGGAGGTGAACAGCTCGGTGGGGGTGAGACCGCCGGGGACGATGGGCGTGCCCGCGCCTATCGAAGCCGCGATCACCGCGGGGTCGGTGACCGGGGTGACGAGGTAGGCGGCGCCGCCGTCGGCCGCGCGCCGCGCCTCATCCGGGGTGGTGATGGTGCCGACGCCCAGATCGGCCTCGGCCCCGAAGCGCTCGACGAGCCCGGGGAGGGCGTCGAGCGTGCCGGGGGTGGTGAGGGTCAGCTCGAAGCTGCGCACCCCGGCCTCAGCGAGAGTCTCGATGACCTGGGTGTACTGGGATGCCTCGCGTCCGCGCATGACGACGATCAGCCGTGAGGCGAGGGAGCGCTCGGGCAGCGGGAGGCGGTCGGCGGCGGCCGTCGGGAGGCCCGAGTCGGTCGAGGCGGCGGAGGTGCGGGGATCGGTCATGGGGTGCTCCTCGGGTCGGATGGTCAGGGCTCGGAGGGTCTCGCGATCGGACGGACGCCGCTCACCAGTCGTGCACGGTGCCGTCGCGCAGGCGGTTCACGGGCAGGTAGGCGGGCTCGTAGGGGTGGGCCGCGGCGGCCTCGCGGTCCAGGTCGACGCCCAGGCCGGGGGTCTCCCCCGGGTGGAGCATGCCGTCGGCGAACGTATAGGAGGTGCGGAACACCTCGAGCGTGCGCGCGGAGTGCGGCATAAACTCCTGGATGCCGAAGTTGTGGATCGCCAGGCCGAGGTGCAGGTGCGCGGCCATGCCCACCGGGGAGACGTCCGTGGGGCCGTGGAAGCCGGAGCGGATGCCGTAGATCCCGGCGAAGGTCATCAGCTGGCGCAGGCCGGTCACGCCGCCCGCGTGCGTCGCGGAGGAGCGCACGTAGTCGATGAGCCGCTCGGTGATGAGGGTCTGGTAGTCGAAGACGGAGTTGAAGACCTCGCCGATCGCGAGCGGGGTCGTGGAGTGCTCGCGCACCAGGCGCAGCGCGCTCTGGTCCTCACCGGGGGTGCAGTCCTCGAGCCAGAACGGACGGTAGGGCTCGAGGTCGCTCGCCAGGCGGGCTGCCTCGATGGGGCGCATCCGGTGGTGGCCGTCGTGCAGGAGGTGCAGCTCGGGGCCGAACTCGCTGCGCACGTGCTCGAAGACCGTCGGCAGGTGCCGCAGGTAGGCGGCGGTGTCCCAGGTCTCCTCCTCGGGGCGGCGGGGCGCGTCGGCCGCGAGACGACCGGCGGGCTCGTACTCGTAGGTCCCGCCGGGCGCGGAGTCGTGCACCCCGTAGATCTGGCCGAGGCCCGGCACGCCGGTCTGGATTCGCACGGCCCGGAAGCCCTGCTCGACGTATCCGCGGATCGCGTCGTCCAGGTGCTCGAGATCGGTGCCCGAGGCGTGGGCGTAGGTCATGAGCCCGGTGCGGCTCGCCCCGCCCAGCAGGCGGTACAGGGGCACGCCCGCGCGCTTGGCGGCGATGTCCCACAGGGCCATGTCGATGGCGGCGACGGCGGCCATCGTCACCGGTCCGCGCCGCCAGTAGGGGCTGCGGTAGAGGTACTGCCAGGTCGACTCGATCTGCGTCTCGTCGCGGCCGATGAGCGTGGGCGCGACGTGATCGCGCAGGTAGGAGGCGACCGCGAGCTCGCGGCCGTTGAGGGTGCCATCGCCCAGGCCCGTCACGCCGTCGTCCGTGGTGACGATCGCCGTGACGAAGTTGCGTCCCGGGCTGGTGACGTCGACGTCGATGCTGCGGATGCTCATGAGAGTCCTCTCGGATGGTCGGTGGCGGAGTCGGGGCGGGGCACGGTCACATCGCCGGCTCGGGGTCGGTGAGGTCGCGGCCGGCGACCTCCTTCATCCAGATCGCGGCGAACAGCGCGCAGGCGCTGAAGAACGCGATGATCACCGCGACGGGGATCCACGAGCCGGAGGCGGCGGTGACCCAGGCGGCGGCGACCACGGGGGCGACGCCGGTGGCGATGATGGCGGCGATCTCGCGGACGACGGCCGTGGCCTGGTAGCGGTTCTTCGCCCCGAAGATCTCGGGGAGGGCGAGGTTCTCCATGGAGGCCATCGACATCACGGACACGTTGTGGATGACCACGTAGCCGACGATCACCTTCCAGGTGGTGCCGCTGGAGATCGCGAGCATGCAGGGCACGACGAGCACGAGGGCGGCGGCGCTCGTCACCCCGTACATCGTGCGGCGACCGAAGCGGTCCCCCAGGGCGCCGACAATCGGCACGGTCGCGAAGGCCACCAGCGAGGAGATGATGACGACCTCGGTCGAGAGCTGCTTGTTCAGCATCAGCACGACGGTGATGAAGGAGATCAGGTAGGTCTGGATCATCCCGGAGTTGCCCGCCTGCCCGAAGCGCAGCAGGAACGCCACGGCCACGGACTTGAAGGTCAGGGACTTCGCCTCGACCGCACGGACGGCCTCGGCGGGGGCGTCGCCGGCCCGGACGTCGGCCGCGGTGACGGCCTCTCCCTCGACGACGTCCTCGCGGGCCTCGAAGACGGGGCTCTCCTTCAGAGTGAGGCGGACCCATACGGCGAACACCATGACCAGGGCGCTCGCGACGAACGGGATGCGCCATGCCCAGTCCATGAGCTGCTGCTCGGTGACGGCGACCAGCAGGATCGCCCAGATGCCGGAGGCGAACAGGGTGCCGCAGTTGGTGCCGAGGGCGACCAGCGAGGCGATCACGCCGCGGCGGCGGGCGGGCGCGTACTCGGAGAGCATGACGCCGGCGCCGGAGATCTCGGCGCCCGCGCCGAAGCCCTGGAGGAGCCGCAGGACCACCAGCAGCGCGGGGGCGAGCATGCCGACCTGCGAGTACACGGGCAGCACGCCGATCAGGGCGGTCGCGAGCCCCATGATCACGATCGTGTAGAAGAGCACCCTGCGGCGCCCGATGCGGTCGCCCATGCGTCCGAAGAACCAGGCGCCGACGGGCCGCGCGATGTATCCGACGCCGTAGGTGGCCATCGCGCCGACCACGGCCATGCCCGGGTCGTCGTTCGCGAAGAAGAGCTCGCTGAACACGAGGGCGGCGGCCAGCGAGTAGAGCTGGAAGTCCATGAACTCCAGCGCCGTGCCCAGCCAGCCGGAGACGGCCGCGCGCACGAGGTCGCCGACGCTGCGCTCGGGCTGCCCGGTGCCGGTGGGGGTCGACGGGGAGTCGTCGGTGGTGGGGGCGTGAGTCATCGTGCTCCTTCGCGCGGTGCCCGGGGGCGGGGTGGTTTCGGTGGTGTTCTCGAGGTGTGGGGTCGCGTCCGAGGGACCCGCGTCCGACGGACGCGTCGGTCGGGCGCGTCGGTCGGGCCCGACGGACGACCGACGGCCGGGGAGGCGCCCGGACCTCGTCGGCCCGGACGCGTCGGTCAGAGGGCGAGCAGGACCTTCGCGGAGCGGGAGGCGTCGCGGGCGGTCGCGAAGGCCTCGGTCGCGTCGGCCGCGGGGACCACCTGCGTGACCACCTCGCCGATCGCCGGGTCCTGGACGAGCAGAGTGATCGCGTCGTCGATCTCGGTGGAGAAGCGGAAGGTGCCGCGCAGCTCCGCCTCCTTCGCGAGCAGCGGGGCGAGGTTCACGGAGATCTCGGCGTCCGGCAGGATCCCGACCTGCACGACGATGCCACCGGGGGCGACGGCCCGGACGGCCGAGCCCAGCGAGACAGGGGCCGCCGAGCACTCGAGGACGACGGGGAACGACCCGGGATCCACCTGCTCCTCGGTGACGAGGACGGTGCGGGTCGCGCCGAGCGCACGGGCGCGCTCGAGGGGCTCGGGCCGCACGTCGCCGACGACGATCTCGGAGGCCCCTGCATGGTGCAGCGCGGAGACGGCGAGCAGGCCGATCGGGCCCGCGCCGAGGACCAGGGCGGGTTGCCCGGCGACGTCGCCCGCGATGTGCACGGCGTGGATGGACACGGCCAGCGGCTCGGCGAGGGCGGCGGTCTCGAGGGAGAGGCCCTCGGGCAGCACGCGCACCATGTCGCGCTCGACGACGAGCTGCTCCGCGGCGGCGCCCTGGCGGTGCGGGAACACGCCCGCGCTGCCCAGGTAGTCGCCTCCGGGCCAGAGGTGCGGCCGCTCCTCGAGACCCTCGACCGGAGCGCCGTAGCGGGCGGGGTGCACGGTCACGGGAGTGCCCGGGACGAGCTCGCCGGAGGGGTCGAGATCGACCGTCGCCGAGAGCTCGTGGCCGGGGACGAAGGGCTCCCGCACGAGGTTCTCGCCGTTGCGGCCGAGGTAGTAGTAGTGCAGGTCGGAGCCGCAGATGCCCACGTACTTCACGCGCAGGCGCACCTGGCCCTCGGCGGGCTCGGGCACGGGCTGATCCTCGAAGCGGATGTCCTCCGCACCATGGATGACCAGGGACTTCATCGTCGTTCCTCCTCGCGCGGGCCGCGCGGCGCCGGTGTCGGCGACTTCTGTGGTTCCGGTGGCGGAATCGCCCATCGTTTTGTATCCTGAAACGACAGTTCCGCAATGCGTGATCACTATAGGCCCGCCTCGCGGGCCCGGCAAGATCGCGCCCGCACCCTGGTCATCGCCGACCGCGTGCCGTCCGCTCCCCGTCGCGGGGCACGGCTCGCCCACCGATCCGGAAGGCCCCCATGCCGACAGCCCCTGGCTCCGACCCGACGTCCTCCTCCCCCGGCGGCAGCGTCGACAAGGCGCTCGTGCTGCTCGACGTGCTCGCCGAGGCGGGGCCCGACGGCCTCATGCTGCGCGAGATCGCGGAGGCGAGCGGCTTCCACAAGGCCTCCTCGCACCGCATCCTGCAGGCCCTCGCGCACCGGGGCTTCGCCGTCCAGGACCCCTCCGACCAGCGGTACCGCCTGGGCAGCGCGCCCATCGTCCTCGCCGAACGCTATGCGCGCGGGGACCATCTGCCGGCGCTGTTCTCCCCCGTGCTGGCGAGCATCAGCCGCAGCTCGCAGGAGCTCGTGCACCTGGGGACGATGGACGGCACGAACGTGCTCTACCTCGACAAGGTCGAGCCCGAGCGCACCCTGCGGGTGTGGTCGCGCGTGGGCAACCGGGCGCCTGCCGCGCGCACGGCCCTGGGGCGGGCGATGCTCGCCGCGCAGGGCGTTCCCGGCCCCGCGCTCGCCCCCTACGCGGAGGCGACGACGGCCGACGGCGGCCTGGTCGTGCCGCCGTCTCGTCTGCAGGAGGTCGTCGACGAGGCGAGGGAGCGCGGCTGGTCCGCCGAGGTCCAGGAGAACGAGCAGGGCATCGCCTGCGTGGGCGTCGCCGCGCTGCGCTTCGACGGCCGGGCCGCGGCCGTGAGCATCACCGGGCCTGCCGAGCGCATGGACGAGGAGCGGCGCGCGGAGCTCGGCGCTCTGCTGCGCGAGGAGCTCGAACGTCTCGGGCCCAGCGGGTTCACGGTGATGGGGCGGGGCTGAGCCCCAGGTCCCTCAGCCCACCGCGTCCTTCATCGCCGCCTCGATGCCGTGGCGGGCGATCACCTCGAGCAGCTCGCCGACGCGCACGGTGAACGCTTCCTCGCGGGGCAGCTCGTGCCCCAGGAAGCCCGCGTCGAGCACGGCGCGGGCGATCTCGCGCGGAGCGGTCGCGGAGCCGACGGAGCGCAGGATGCGCTCGCGCGCGGGCTCGTCGACCGCCTCCATCTCGGGGGTGACGGCCACACCGTCGGGCTGGACGATCGTCGCGATCCATCCGGCGATGAGCAGGGCGAACACGTGCGGCATGCGCCCCTCGCGCAGGTGCTGGAGCGCGGCGACCGGGATGCGCTGGGGCAGGCGGATGGAGCCGAGCGAGGCGATGCGGGAGGTCGAGTCCCCGAGCGGCACGTTCTCCCAGCGCCGCACGAGCGAGGCGATGTACTCCTCCGGGTCCAGGCCGTCGGGCAACGGGATCGTGGGCAGGGCGTCGCGGCGGATCTGCGCGAGCACGGCGTCCTGCACGGCGGGGCGCTGCCAGGTGCCGGGGATGGTGGGGATCCCCTGCAGCACGCCCAGGTAGGCGAGGAGCGACTGCGAGGCGTTGACCAGGCGCAGCTTCACGAGCTCGTAGCGATCCACCTGGTCGCTGATCACGGCGCCGCCCGCCTCCCAGCCGGGTCGGCCGCCGGGGTGGTCCTCCTGCATCACCCACATGGTGAACTCCTCGGTGCGCACCGGAGCCTCGTCGCGCACGCCCAGCAGGCGCTCGACGCTGCGCCGGGTGTCGTCCGTGGTCGAGGGCACGATGCGGTCGACCATCGAGTTCGGGAAGCCCACGCGGGTGCCGGCGAAGCGCAGCACGTCCTCGTCGGCCCCCGCCTCCTGGAGGAACTGCGTGACGACGGCGCGGGCGACGTCGCCGTTGCCCTGGAGGTTGTCGCAGGACTGGATCGTGAACGGCTCGCCGCTCGCGGCGCGGCGCTCGATGCCCCGGGCGATCGTGCCGATGACCGTGCGCGGGGCGTCGCCGGATCCCGCGCTCGACCCCGTTCCCGCGGCGAGGTCGGCGCGGATGGCCGGGTCCTCGAGGTCCAGGCCCCGGGCGTTGGGCGACCAGCCGTAGCCGCCCTCGGAGACGGTGAGGGTGAGGATCCTGCGTGCGGGGTCGGCGATCTCCGCGACGACGGCAGCGGGGTCCTCGGTGAGGATCCCGAAGCGTCGGTGCACGTCGACGACCTGCGCGTTCTCACCCTGCGGGGACAGCTGCAGCACCGAGTAGAGGCCGTCCTGGGCGGTCATGGCGTCGACGACGGCCCGGTTGCGGTGCCCGAACGCGCTGATCCCCCAGTCCCCGCCCGCGGCCTCCATCGCCCGCGCGGTGTACACGGCGGCGTGGGCGCGATGGAAGTTCCCGAGCCCCAGATGGACCATGCCCGGGGTGGGCGGGGCGGAGACCCCGATCTGCGTGAGCGGGGAGAAGGTCGACCGGTTCAGGGGTTCCATGGCCCCATAGGTATCAGAACTCGTCCTCGTTGCCGTCGCTGAGCCACGCCCCGATCACCGGGAACTCCATGACGCGCAGGCGGGCCGTGCCGTAGGGGACGAGGCGCAGCCCGTGCACGGGACCGTGCTCGAGCACCGGGCTCGCCGGCGGCGGGGTCGCCGAGGCGCCGTCCGCCTGCCACTGGGAGAGGCGGCTGCCGCGGGCCTCGAGGGTGAGGGCCTCTCCCGCGGCGAAAGGAGCACTGGGGATCTCGCCGTGGCCGACCTGCCAGGCACCTGCCTGCTCGACGTCGGCGAGCGCCCAGCTCCAGTTCCCCCGCGGGTGGATCTCCCACTCCCCCAGGCCGGGGGCGCCCGGGACCTCCACCCAGTTCTCGCCCGGGGTCGCGACCATGACCAGCGGGCCCACGTGCACCGCGGCGGCCTGCCGCTCGCGCCGCTCGACGCGGGCGCGCATCGGCAGCGTGAGCTCGATCGTGGTCTCGCCGTGCCAGGCGCGGCGCAGCTCCACGTGCCCGTCGGCCGACGGTTCGACCGGGACCTCCTCGCCGTCCACCACGAGTCGCGGCGCATCGCACCAGATGGGGATGCGCAGGCGCAGCGGCACCTCGGCGTCCGCCGCGGCGGCCGGTTCCGGCCCGTCTCCCCCGCGCACCAGGATCCGCACGCTGTCGCGGAACGGGTAGTCGGTGATCACGTCGAGGTGGAGGGGCCCGCCGTCCGCGTCGACGTCGATCGTGCAGGGTGCGTAGGCGACGGCGCGCAGGCCGCCGTCGGGGTCGCGCACCCAGAGGTTGGCGGCGAACTTGGGCCAGCCCTGGTGGAGGTTCGCGGTGCAGCATCCGAAGTGCGGCTCGAGGCCGAACATGTTCGCGTCGTCGCTCGAGAACGACCAGTCGCGGTGGGCGACGGAGACCTCGATCTGGGTGCCCTGCTGGTGGTACTGGTGGGCCCGCATCCGCGGATCGCACGAGGCCGCGAGCAGGTTGAAGGCGAGGGATTCGAGCCGGTCGCCCTGCACGGCGTCGCCGTGCACCTTCGAGAGCACCTCGACGGTGTGCATCATCTCCACGACCAGGCAGGTCTCGATGCCGGCGGTCGCCTCGCGCCCGCCCAGCCACTCGTCGCCGGAGAACCAGCCGTGGGCCTGGCCGTGCCAGCGCATGAGGTGCGAGAGGGCCTCCTCGGTGCGCGCACGATGGCAGGGATCGCCGTCGACGAGCTGGGCGGCGGCGCCCGTCTTGAGCCCCATCGCGACGTTCACGCCGTGGGCCGAGTGGGCGGAGACCTGGGCCTGACCGGTGATGACGCGCTCGATGAGGTGGGTGTCCCAGTCGAAGGTCTGGGAGAGGACGAGGCGGGCGAGGTCCTCGAGCCAGCCGCTCGCCTCCGCCTCCTCCGCCGGGAGGTGTGCGCGGGTCCAGGCGATCGTGAGCACGTCCTCGGCGCCGCGCGCCTTCGCCCACTGCGCGAGCGGGCGCGCGGGCAGGTGCGCGAGCTGGAAGCGGTGCCAGCGGAGCAGGAACGGGACGACGCGCGCATCGCCGGTCGCCTCGGCGTGCTGGATCAGCACCTTCGCGGCGACCATGCGCGGCCACCATTCCTCGTCGGCCGTCGGCCCGAAGAAGCCGTCCTCGCGCTGGGATCCGAGCATCCATTCGATCCAGGGCCGGGCCTGGGCGATCAGCTGCTCGTCGCCGAGCACGTGCGCGAGGGGGACGAGTCCGTCGAGATAGTAGGGGCCGCGCTCCCAGCTCTCGCCGTCCCCGCCGAGCCAGCCGCTGTCGGAACCGACGTCCGGCCAGACCTCGGGCAGACGTCCGGTGATCCCGTCGGCCTGCAGCCGCAGCTGGCGCTCGAGCCAGCCGCGCGGCCGGATCGCGCCGAGCGGGAGGGTGGCCGCGACGTCGGGGAGCGGGTTCCAGGTGCCGTCGGACGCGGGGTCCGATGCGGGAGCGGCGCTCATGCGCCGGCCTCCCCGGTGACGAAGCCGCGGATCACCGCGGCATCGAGCTTCGGCCGACGGTCGGCGGTCGCGAGGCCGTTGGCCTCCTGCTGCGTGTCGGTGAGCTGGGTGTAGCAGAAGCCGGCGAGGACGGGGCTCGCGGTGACGGCCTCGAACAGTCCGCCGACGCGCTCGGTGAACTCCTCCTCGCTGCCGACGACCGCGTATCCCCAGGTCTCGGCAACGGCGAAGGCGATGCCGCCGAACTCGGTGAGCATCACGGGGGCGTCGGGGCCGAGGTCGCTCGCGCCGTCGAGGACGGGCCTGCGCCCCTGCGGGCCCATGCCGGTGATCGTGCGTTCGAGGGCGGCGGCGTCGGCGTAGTGGGCACGCAGCCGGGGCGGGTCGGTGCAGTAGTCGTGGACGGTCAGCAGGTCGCCGCCGGTGTGCTCGTAGCCGTCGTTGGAGACGACGGGCCGGCTCGGGTCGAGGGCCCGGGTCAGGGCGGTCATGGCGAGGGCGAGCTGGCGCTGTCCGGGGTGGTCGGCGAGGTCGCGCACGCCCCAGCTCTCGTTGATCGGCACCCAGGTGACGATGCTCGGGTGGGCGCGGTACTGGGCGACGATCTCGGCCCATTCGGAGCTGAGCGCGGCGACGGCGCGCGGCGAGTACGTATAGGCGTTCGCGGTCTCGCCCCAGATCATCAGGCCCTGGCGGTCCGCCTCGAACAGCAGGCGCGGGTCCTCGGTCTTCTGGTGGATGCGGGCTGCGTTGAAGCCGAGGTCGAGGATCAGCCCGACCTCCTCGCGGCAGGCATCGGCCGACGGCGGGGTGAGGTGCGTGTCCGGCCAGAAGCCCTGCTCGAGGACGGATCGCACGTAGCAGGGCTCGCCGTTGAGCAGGAACCAGCCCCGGTCGACCCCGACGGTGCGCAGACCCAGGTAGCCGAAGGCCTCGTCCCGGACGACGCCCGCGCCGGCATCCGCGCCGTCGTCGTCGCTGGCGAGCACGAGGATGCGGGCGTCCACGAGGTGCGGGTGGCCGGGTCGCCACAGCAGGCGGTCGCGGGCCTGGGTGTTGCGCAGTGCGGAGATCTCGACGGCGCCGGCGACGCGGGGCTCCACGGCGTCGAGCTCGATCGCGCCGAGCTGCTCGGTGCCGCGATCCGTCGTGCTGCTGAGCTCGACGCGCACCCGGGTGCCGGGGCGGGGCCGACGGGCCAGGTCGACGACCACCTCGACGCGGCAGCGGGCGAGGTCCGTCTCGGCGGTGAAGGCCGTGACGTGCTGGTCGGGCACGATCTCGATCCACACGGTGCGCCAGATGCCGGTGGTGCGGTCGTACCAGATGCCGTGGGGCTTCTCCTCCCAGTCCTGCTTGCCGTGGGGCAGGTCCACGTCGTGCGGGTCGTCGGCGGCGCGGACCACGATCACCGCGGTGCCGTCGTCGGCGAGGTGGTCGGTGAGGTCGACGGTGAAGGCGGTCTGTCCGCCGGTGTGCTGCCCGGCGAGGCGGCCGTTGACCCACACCATCGCCTCGTGGTCGACCGCGCCGAGGTGCAGCAGGGCGCGATGCCCTGCTGGTGGGGAGACCCGGGCGGTGCGTCGGTACCAGACGACGGGGTGGAAGCCGCGGTCACCGATCCCGGAGGCCTCGCTCTCGGGCACGAAGGGCACCTGGATCTGCCGGTCCAGCGGATCGGGGCGGTCGGCGGCGGACGCGCCTGCCGGTCCATCCGCTCCCGCTGCTCCGTCGGCGACCGTCGATCCGCCCGCACCCGCCGTTCCGCCGGTGAACCAGTGCTCGGCGAGGCCGCGGTCCTCGTCGTCGTGGGCGAAGTCCCAAGTGCCGTCGAGGCTGGTCCAGCTCTCGCGGATCAGGGTGGGGCGGGGGTGGGTGCCGTCCTGGGCGGAGGCGCGCAGGGTGGTGCCGGCGGTCGCGCGAGCAGTCATCGTCGATTGCCTTTCGAGGGTGCGTGGGACCGACGCTACCGGTCCGCGAAGCCCGAGGCCAGAGGTTCTCCCCACGTGGGAATGTTCGCGATGATCGTCGAGCGTCGTCCGCACAGCCGATCCACAGCCGGGCGACAGCAGGGGCTCGACGGACGCTCGCTACGTTCGCCCGATGCACCGACCCGCACCGCACTCCTCTGCCCGGGACACCTCGTCCCGCGGCGCCGACGCCCGCCCCCTCTCCCACCGACCGTTTTCCCACGGCTCGTTCTCGCACCGCTCGTTCTCGCACCGCACGCCGTCCCGGCGCTCCGTCCTGCTCGGCGCAGGGGCGGGCGCCGCAGGGCTCGCGCTCGCCGGCTGCCAGGACTCGGGCGGGTCCTCGGACGCTGCGGCGAAGACGCCACAGGTGACCATCTCCGAGTTCGAGAACGCGCGCGGGGACTGGACGGTCTGGCAGGTGTCCTACGACCTCGAGGACGGCGAGTCGAACCCCGACCTGTACACCGACGCGACGCAGACGGCGCGGCACGAGGCACTCGAGGCGAAGAAGGCCGAGGGCGGCTGGACCGCGCAGAACCCGCTGCTGGTGCTCGACCCCTACGGCACCACCCGCACCGGGCTCTACGTGCACTTCGCGGACGACTCGGCGGGTGCGCTCTCCTTCGTCGGCTCCGTCGCCGATGCGAAGGATTTCGCGAAGACCGCCGCGAACCATGCGGAGACGGGCTTCGAAGGCCTGGTCGTCGGCCTGGTCCCCGGAGCGACCAACACCCTCGCCCTCACCTGGCGCCCGAAGAGCGGGAAGGCCGTGCGCGGGTCGCTGAGCATCCGCACGCCCACCACCGCCTCGGGCTACTCCTCGACCATCGCGGCCGACGTGAAGGATGCGGAGGCGCTGACCGAGGGCCTGTTCGCCATGTCCGGGATCTCCGGGCCGGGCAACAACTCCTTCCTCATGGACAACGCGGGCATCATGCGCGCCGAGCTCGCCTCGACCACCTCCGCCCAGCACCATCTGGTGGTCGAGGACGGCCGCATCGTCACCACCACGGGCAGCGCGCAGGTCTCGGTGCTGGACCACCTGGGCCACGCCGGCACGATCATCGACCTCGGGAAGCAGTCCGTGCACCACGACCTGGACGTCGTGGGCGACGCCGCGTTCGTGCTGACGTCGGTCACCAGCAGCGGACGCTCCGAGGACCGGGTGACCCGGGTGGACCTGAGCACGGGGGACGTGGAGGAGGTGGTGGACCTCCAGAAGGTGTTCCCCGAGTACGAGAAGCTCGCGCACACCCGCACCAGCGACGGGCTCGGCGACCCCGTCGCGACCGGTGAGGACTGGATCCACATCAACACCCTCCAGATCATCGACGACGTCATGTACCTGTCCTCGCGCGAGACCTCCACGGCCTTCGCCCTCGAGAACGCGCTGGACGCCGGATCCACGCCGAGCGTGCGCTGGATGCTCGGGGCCGAGGGCCTCTGGGAGGGCACCGGGTACGAGGGGAAGTTCCTCGAGCCCTCCGGGTCGATGATCGGCAACGCGGGTCAGCACTCGGTGCACCGCGTCGACGACGATTCCCTGCCCGACGGGCAGTTCTACCTGGAGATGTTCAACAACAACTACTGGTACGTGGGCACCCGCAACGAGGTGGATTGGAAGGACGAGGGCCCGGACAACGCCTCGACGGACGAGCTCGAGGGCACGAGCCACATGCTGCGCTACCTCGTGGACGAGAACACCTGGAGCTATACCGAGGACCTCGCGGTCGAGGTGCCCTACTCGTCCGTCGTCTCCAACGTGTTCCGCCTGGGCAGCGGGGGCATCCACGAGAACGCCGTGGTGAACTCCGGGAAGTCCGGCGTGTTCTCCGAGCGCGACGCGGACGGCGAGGTCCTGGCCTCCTATCGCTACGACACCTCCAACCTGGGCTACCGGGTCTACAAGGACACCTTCGAGGGCTTCTGGTACGCGGCGTCCTGATCGTCTGATCCCCTGCTCCCCCGATCGGCCGACGGGGGCACGCGCCGCGCCCGTGTCACGGGCCCTCTCGCTTCGGCACCTCTCGCAGCGGCCTCTCCAGCGGCCCCTACCGCGGGAATGTCTCCCGCGCGTCTCGTCGGTCGTCCTCCTCCTGCTGGCGGCGCAGCGCGAGGAGTGCGACCGCTGTGCGCACGGGTCGCGGCGCCCGGAACACGATGCCCGACCGCCCGGATTCGGAGACGCCGAGGATCCCGTAGGCCTGGAGCAGGAAGAGGTCCCTCTGCGCGTCGGCGAGGTGGGCGAGCGCCTGCAGATCCACCTCGCCTCGACGCTCGTCGATCGGGACCCGAGTGATCGCGGAGTTCGCGCCGATGCCTCGGAACAGGCGCGCGATCGCGGCCTCGTCGAGGCACCCGTCCGCAGGGAGCTCCGGCAGCGCGACACCGTCCTCGCAGGTCGCGGCGAGCAGGGATTCGAGCAGGAGGCCCGTGTCACGGAATCCCCCGTGCCCGGGGCAGCAGCGGCTGAGGACATGCAGCAGCTCGGCGATCGCCAGGACACCGTCGACCTCGCCGTCCAGCTCCCCCAGCGGCTCGTCGGCCTCGTCGAGCGCCCCTCGGGCCCTGGGGTGCTCCGCACTGCAGCGGCGCACCCTGCGGCTGTCGTCCTCGACGAGCACGCCCAGGTTCAGCAGCACGGCCCACGGCCCGAACAGCTCGGGGATCTCCCGCAGCCGACCGCCGGGGCGGACGATCCCGGCCCGCTGCTTGAGCTCGCGGACCGCGGCATTGGGAAGCACTCCGCTGTCGGTGAGGGGCCGCCCGTCGCCGACGTAGTCGCGCAGCAGCCGACAGCGCTGGACGAAGGGGATCGCGGCCGCCTGCCGCACCCATTCGAGGTCATCGATCTCCTCCTCGAGAAGGGAGGACGTCGGAGGCAGGAACCACGGCGTCGCGACGCCGTCCTCGAAGGGCCGCGCCTCACCGCCCTCCCACCAGGTGCGGCCGCAGGGATGGCCCTCCCAGAAGTCGGCGTCCTCGGAGTCGTCGGGATCGATGGTTGCGTGCGTCGTGTGCGTCATGGCCCGAGACTCCCCGCCTCCGCCCGGGACCGCGAGGGTCCGACGAGGATTGTGGACAGCGGAGCGCTGGGGAGGAACGGATGGCTCCCGCCCGGCGGAAGAGGGCGCAACAGGGCACGACGAAACGCCGTCTCCTCGGGGAACACGCAGACGACACGCGGGCGACGAGTGAGCGAAATCGGTTGATTCCGGCACCCCGACGCGCAACGATGCAAGCGTGCCCCGCGGGAACCCACTCGCGCGGGCGCACCGCCGCACGGCGGCAGGAGGTGGCGGCGATGTCCGTGGTGAAGGTCTTCAACAAGGGATACGACCCGGCGACCGGGATCGGCGAGCTGCTGCACACGACCTCGGTCCGGCACGCGTTCGGGATGATCCGGCGCGGCGTCGCGGACCCCGTCGAGCTGACCCTGGCCGGCGATGACATCGTCCCCACGGCCCTGGAGCTGACGCGCGAGCTGAGCGGTGCATGGGTCGAGGGCGAGGGCCGCCGCTCCGTCGGCTTCTCCTTCCGCGCCGTCCACGAGCGCGACCACTGGACCTGCGCCTACTGCGGGCGCAGCGTCTCCAAGACACCGCCCTGCTCCGCGCTGCTGGCGACCGTCGACCACATCATGCCGGTCTCCCGCGGCGGTGCCTCGAGCTGGACGAACCTGGTCTCCGCCTGCCGCGAGTGCAACGGACGCAAGGCCGATCGCACACCGGAGGAGGCGGGGATGCCCCTGCGCTTCGCGCCCTACGATCCCGCCGTCGCCTATCGCGTGGGCGGGCACGTCGAGGTGATCCCCGGGATCCGCGAGGCGCTCGCGGCCTGAGCGCCGAGTCCGAGTCCGAGTCCGGGCCCGAGTCCGAGTCCGACTCCACCTCTGCGCCTCTGCACCCCTGACCTCGCGTGATGCATCGTCCATCACTATGTTCTTGAAATTTCTATCATTCAGCGCTACACTGGAGTCATCGACGACGGGGCAAAGGGCCCCGGCACGTCGCACAGGAGGCGATGGACATGACGGCAGTGACGATCTTCGGCACAGGGAACATGGCGAATGCGATCGCGGGTGTGCTCAGCAGCGGGGGCGCGGACGTCTCCCACATCGCGCACGAGCAGACCGGCAGCGCCGAGATCACCGGCGACATCGTCGTCCTGGCCGTCCCCTACCCGGCCATCGACGGCATCCTCGCGCAGTACGGCGACCAGCTCGCCGGCCGCACGGTCGTCGACATCACCAACCCGCTGAACTTCGAGACCTTCGACAGCCTCGTGGTCCCGTCCGACTCCTCGGCCGCCGCCGGGATCCAGGCGCGCCTGCCCGAGTCGAAGGTGCTCAAGGCCTTCAACACGACCTTCGCGGGCACGCTGGCCTCCGGCACCGTCGGGGATCTGACCACCACCGTGCTGGTCGCGGGCGACGACTCCGAGGCGAAGTCGACCCTCGTCGGACTCGTCGAGAAGGGCGGCCTCTCGGCGGTCGACGCCGGTGCCCTCTCGCGCGCCCGTGAGCTCGAGTCGATCGGCTTCCTCCAGCTCACGCTCGCCGCGGGCGAGAAGATCTCGTGGACCGGGGGCTTCGGTCTGGTCCGCTGACCACAGCACCGCAGTACCGCAGCACGAGAGCGCCGCGGCGCCGCAGCACAAGGGACGCAGGAGGGCCGGAGCGCATCGCTCCGGCCCTCCTCGCATGTGCGCTCCCCTCAAGGGCGGCATGCGCGCTCGTCCCCGCGAGATGGGCGCGGAATGGGCGCGGGATGCGCGGGATGGTCCGCTCAGCCGCCTGCGCGCGAGGTCCGCGGCGAGAACGCGAGCGGCTCCTCGCGCACCCGCGTGAGAGCCAGCTCGATGGCGCCGAGGGCGATGACCTCGCGTCCGAGCGTGCTCGCGACCAGCTCGGGGATCGGCGGGGAGGCCTCGGACTCGAGCACCGCGCGCGCCGCCGCGAGCACCGGCTCGACCGCGCTCGCGATGCCGCCCGCGATCACGATCTTCTCGACGTCCAGGACGCTCTCGAGGACGACGGCCACGTGCGCGAGCCGGGCGCCGAGCCGCTCGATCACGCGCTCGGCGAGCGCGTCGCCCGCGAGAGCGGCCGCGAACACGTCCGGAGCGCCGATCTCCTCGAGCGCGGTCCCGCGCAGCGTCGAGGGGGCGGTCGTCGTCTCGAGCTCGTGGCGCGCCCAGCGCCGCGCCAGGGCGCCGAGCCCGTCGGTGGCCCCGGCCCCGGCCGCGGGGTCGTCGCGCAGCGTGAGCTCGAGCAGGCGCAGCTCGCCCGCTCCCCCGCGGTAGCCGCGCAGCAGATGCCCGTCGACGATCAGTCCGGCGCCGAAGCGCTCCCCGGTGACCAGGGTCGCGACGTCGTCGGCGGGGTCGCGGGCATGCTCGGCGAGGGCCGCGAGGTTCGCATCGTTCTCGACGAGGACCCTGCCGTCGAGCCGGGTGTCGAGATCAGGGTTCATGCGCGGCCAGAATCGGCCGTCGCCCGCGGGAGTGCGTCCGCCCGCGTCGACGGGAGCGGGCACGCCGACCACGTTCAGCAGCACGTCGGCCGCTTCGACGCCCGCGTCCCCGAGGGTGCCGGTGATCGCGCGGCGGATCGCGCGCATCCGCGCCTCGGCATCGAGGACGGCGGGACCGAGCTCCCCGTCGTCCGCGATCAGCTCCTCGTGGGCGGAGGCGAGCACGCGGCCGCGCAGGTCGGCGACGAGCACGTGCAGACGGTGCTCGCCCGCGTCGACGCCGACGACGTACCCGGCGTCCTCGGGAACGCGATAGCGGCGCGCGGGGCGGCCCCGGCTCGAGAGGCCGGCGGCCCGGCTGTCGGCGATCTCCTCGAGCCATCCGGCGGCGACCAGGTCGCCGCACACGCCCAGCACGGTGGCGCGCGTCAGACCGCTCGCCGCCATCGCCTCTCCCGCGGCGAAATCTCCCGTGCTCAGGGCGAATCGCAGCAGCTCACCGCTGTTGATGCGCCGCAGAAGACGCGGTGATCGAGCGGGGCCGTCGGACATGCCTTGACAGTACCGGAGCACCTCCACATACTTCATGCAGGCCGTAAATCTATGTTCTATATTTACCGGATCGGCCCGTGGCCCATCCGCCGACGCGCGCGTCGGGCCCTGCCGAGAACCGAAGAGCCTCGTCGGGCTCCCCCGCCCGTCGGCCCCCTTCCCCCGACGCCTCGGGGCCTCGACCCGCAGAGCGCGGCACGCTCACCCACCCCTCGAAGGAGACGAAGATGTCCCCCTCCTCCCCACCCCGATCGCCGCTGAGCCGTCGCGGACTGCTCGCCGCCGGCGGACTGCTCGCCGCCGGCGGACTGCTCGCCGCCGCGGGCCTCGCCGGATGCGGCGGCACCGGCGGATCCGGCGGATCCGTGATCTTCTACCAGTCCAAGCGCGAGGCCATCCAGTACTTCGACGACCTGCTGGTGACGTTCCGCAAGGAGCACCAGGACATCGGCGTCGTGCACGACATCGCCACAAACCTCTCGGCGAGCTTCGTGCGCAAGAACCCGCCGGACATCGCCTGCCAGAACTACAACCTCGAGATGGCGCGGTTCATGGAGCGCGGCGCCCTCTCCGACCTCGCGGACATGCCGGAGGCCGGGCTGATCAGGGACGACGTCCAGGAGCTCGTGAACTGGTACCCCGGCTACGAGGGCCGCACCTCGGTGATCCCGTTCTCCGTCGCCGGCGCCGCGGTGATCTACAACCGCCGCATCTTCGAGGAGCAGCACCTCGAGGCCCCCACCACCTGGGACGAGTTCACCGAGGTCTGCGAGAAGCTCCAGAAGGCCGACATCACCCCGATCTACGGCACCTTCGGGGACCCGTGGACCGTCAGCCAGGGCCTGTTCGACTACACCATCGGCGGGATGATGGACGTGCGCGGCTTCTTCGAGCGCGTGAACGAGCTGGGCGAGGACGTCGGCCCCGACTCCGACACCTCCTTCCAGAAGGACATGCTGAAGCCCATCGAGCGGATGCTCGAGCTCAAGAAGTACCACCAGGACGATGCGGCCTCCCGCTTCTACGGCGACGGCAACACGGCCATGGGCAACGGCAAGGCCGCGATGCTCCTGCAGGGGCCGTGGGCGCTCGCCGAGATCGAGAAGGCGGGCAGCAAGGAAGACCTCTCCTGCTTCCCGCTGCCCGTGACCGACGATCCCGCCGACCTCAAGATCCGCGTGAACATCGACCTCTCGCTGTGGATCCCCGAGGGCGCGGACCGCAAGGACGAGGCGCGCGAGCTCCTCTCGTTCCTGATGACGCCCGAGGTCATGGACCCCTACAACAAGGCGCTGCTGGCGATGGGCACCACCAAGGACGCCCCGCCCGCGAAGGACCCCGGATCGCGCCGATGCAGAAGTACTACGACGACGCCGCCTTCTACCAGGGCGCCTCGCAGTTCATCCCCACCACGATCCCGTTCACGAACTATCTGCAGTCGATCCTGTTCGGCGCGGACCCGAAGACGATCCTCGCGAAGGTCGACAACGACTTCGCGAGCCTCGCCTACCGCTCCTGACCCCTCCCCTTCGACACGCAAGGACACCGCACCATGTCAACGACGACATCCACCGTCGCCGCCCCCTCCACGGGGTCCGCCGACACCACGCGGAAGCGCGGGGCCCGCAGAGGCAGCCGCAGCCGAAGCACCCGCCGCGTCGATCCCGTCTACTACCTGTTCCTCTTCCCGGCGCTCGCGATCTTCACCCTCGCGATCACCCTGCCGGCCGTGCTCGGCTTCGCCTACTCCTTCACGAACTCGATCGGCTTCGGCGACTGGGAGTTCATCGGCCTGCGCAACTACGTGGCGATGTTCCGCGACCAGGGCATCGTCTCGGCCTACCTGTTCACTCTCGGATTCGCGCTGGTCACCGTGATCGTCGTGAACGTCCTCGCGTTCTTCCTCGCCCTGGGCCTCACCTCGCGGATCCGCCTGCAGGCGGCGCTGCGCACGGTGTTCGTGCTGCCGATGGTGATCTCCGGGATCATCATCGCCTTCGTCTTCAAGTTCCTGTTCTCCACGACGCTGCCCAGCATCGGCTCGGCGCTGGGCATCGAGTCGCTGTCCAGCTCGATCCTCGCGGACGAGTCGCTGGCCTGGATCGCGATCGTCGTCGTCACCGCCTGGTCGACGATCCCCTCGACGATGCTCATCTACATCGCGGGCCTGGTGACGATCCCCGACGAGGTCTACGAGGCCGCGTCGATCGACGGCGCCGGGCCCGCGAAGCGGCTGTGGAACATCACCCTGCCGCTGGTCTCCGGGTTCATCGTCATCAACACGATCCTGGGCTTCAAGAACTACCTCAACGCCTACGACATCGTCGTGGGCCTCACCGACGGAGGCCCCGGCACCGCGACCCGCACGGTCGCCATGTCGATCTTCAAGGGCTTCACCGGCGGCGACTACGGCTACCAGATGGCCAACGCCTTCGTCTTCTTCCTCATCAGCATCGTCATCGCGGTCATCCAGCTGAGCATCACCCGCGGGAAAGCGAGCTTCGGAGCATGAGCACCATCGCCACCACCTCTGCCTCCGCGACCCCGGGGGCCGCATCCGGTTCGTCCGACGGGAGGCGCCCGACGGCCCGCTCGCGGGAGCGCTTCAACTGGCCCGCGACCCTCGTCCTCCTCGTGTGCTCGCTCGCGGTCCTGGTGCCGCTGCTGGTCACGATCAACATGTCCCTGAAGTCCGACGCGCAGGCGGTGGAGGGCGAGGCCTTCGCCCTCCCCTCGCCGCTGACCTTCCAGGCGTTCGTGGACGCCTGGCAGCTCACGAACTTCCCGCGCGCTCTCGCGGTCTCCGGCTTCGTCACCCTGCTCGCGGTGGCCGGGGAGATCGTGATCTCCTCCCTCGCCGCCTACGCGATCGTGCGCAACTGGGATCGCCGGCTCTTCCGCTGGTCGTTCTTCTACCTGCTCGCGGCGATGTTCATCCCGTTCCCCGTGGTCGCCCTGCCGCAGGTGCAGCTCACCGGCATCATCCATCTGGACACGCCGCTGGGCGTGGCGATCCTGCACATCGTGTTCGCCCTCGCGTTCAACACCATGCTGTTCACGGCGTTCCTGCGGGCGATCCCGATCTCGCTCGAGGAGTCGATGCGCGTGGACGGGGCGACGACCTGGCAGGTCTACTGGCGGCTGATCTTCCCGCTGCTGGGCCCGATGGCCGCGACCGTGGGCATCTTCGCCTTCCTGGGCTCGTGGAACGACTTCATGATGCCGAGCCTGATCATCTCGGACCCGACCCTGCAGACGCTGCCGGTGCTGCAGAACATGTTCCAGACCCAGTTCAACAACAGCTACAACATCGCCTTCGCCAGCTACCTCATGGCCATGGCCCCGGCGATCATCGTCTACCTGCTCGCGCAGCGCTGGGTGATCTCCGGACTCACCCAGGGCGCCGTGAAGTGACCACTCCCCCGACCCGAAGGACCTCATGACCTCCCAGTCCGCAGCCGACCTCCGCCCCCTCGACGAGTCCGCCGAGCTGCTCGTCGACGACCCGAGCTGGTGGCGGCAGGCAGCCGTCTACCAGATCTACCCCCGCTCCTTCGCGGACGCCAGCGGCGACGGCATCGGCGACCTGCGGGGCATCACCTCCCGCGTCCCCTACCTGCGGGACCTCGGGGTGGACGCCGTGTGGCTCAGCCCCTTCTACCCTTCGGCCCTGGCCGACGGCGGCTACGACGTGGACGACTACCGCGACGTCGACCCGAGGATCGGCACGCTCGAGGACTTCGACGAGCTCTCGGCGGCCCTGCACGCGGCCGGCCTGCGGCTGATCGTGGACCTCGTCCCCAACCACACCGGCAGCGGCCACGCCTGGTTCCAGGAGGCCCTCGCCGCGGGGCGCGGCTCCCGTGCGCGCGAGCGCTACATCTTCCGCGAGGGGCGGGGCGAGCACGGCGAGCTGCCCCCGGCCGACTGGGAGTCGATCTTCGGCGGGCCCGCGTGGACCCGCGTCGAGGACGGCCAGTGGTACCTGCACCTGTTCGCGACCGAGCAGCCCGACCTGAACTGGGCGGACCGCGAGGTGCGCGAGGACTTCCTGACCACGCTGCGGTTCTGGTCCGATCGCGGGGTCGACGGCTTCCGGGTCGACGTCGCCCACGCGCTCGCCAAGGACCTCGGCGAGGAGCTGCCGAGCGCGGCCGAGCTCGAGGCGATGCCCCAGGACGGCGACCACCCGCTGTGGGACCGCGACGAGGTCCACGAGATCTACGCCGAGTGGCGGCGCGTGTTCGAGGAGTACTCCCCGCCGCGCACCGCGGTCGCGGAGGCCTGGGTGGGATCGGCCGAGCGCCGCGCCCGCTACGCGAGCCCGCAGGGCCTGGGCCAGGCGTTCAACTTCGATCTGCTCGAGGCGGATTTCGCGGCGGCGGACTACCGCCGCATCGTCACCGAGAACCTCGCCCAGTCCGCGCGGACGGGCTCGTCGAGCACCTGGGTGTTCTCCAACCATGACGTGGTGCGCCACGCGACCCGGTACGGCCTGCCGCCGCGCGCCGGCCGGCCCGGCAAGCAGGGCGCCGACTGGGTCGCCGCGGGCGGGCCCGACGACGGCATCGACCGCGAGCTGGGTCTGCGGCGCGCCCGCGCGGCGACCCTGTTCGAGCTGGCCCTGCCCGGCAGCGCCTACCTGTACCAGGGCGAGGAGCTGGGGCTGCACGAGGTGGCCGAGATCCCCGACGAGCAGCGACAGGACCCCGCGTTCCTGCGCACCACGCCCGAGACCCGCAGCGATGACGGTCTGGGCCGCGACGGCTGCCGCGTCCCCCTGCCCTGGACCCGCGACGGCGCGTCGTTCGGCTTCGGCGAGGGCGGCGCGCACCTCCCCCAGCCCTCGTGGTTCGCGGACTTCTCCGTCGAGGCGGAGTCCGAGGATCCGACGTCGACCCTCGAGATGTACCGACGAGCGCTGCACCTGCGCCGCGAGCTGCAGGGCGCGGAGACGCTCACCTGGGACGATGCGTTCTCAGGTGGCGAGGTGCTCGTGTTCGAGCGCGAGGGCGGCTGGGTCTGCGCGACGAACTTCGGCGATACCGAGGTCCCGCTGCCCTCGGGCGAGGTGCTCGTGGCGAGCGGGGAGCTCGGGGGCGCCGATGATGCGGCCGACGGGGCGCGCACGCTGCCGGGCGCGACCACGGTGTGGCTGCGACGGTGAGCTGAGCGCGGCGCGGGACCTCACGGGGTCCCGCGCCGGCGCCCCGCCTCCTCCAGGATCCGTTCGGCCTCGTCGAGCGCGACATGGAGGATCGGGGCGCCGACGAAGCGCTCCCCCTCGCGGCGGAGCAGTCCGACCGCGGCGAGCTCCTCGAGGTCGGCGCGGACGTCGTCCCCGTCGGGCCCTGTGGTCACCTCTGCGCCGTCGGGCCCGCACGCCGCACGCAGCGCGGAGAGCGTCTCGGGCAGTCCGCGCAGACCGCCCTCCTCAGGGCCGCGCATGCCGAGGCCGGCGAGGAGGCTGACGATCACGGCGCGCGCGAAGCGGAGGAACTCCTCGGGCTCCGCGGTCGTGGGGCGCAGCTGCGGTGAGTCCGCGTCGCCCGCCGTGCTGACGCCGCCGTCGGCCGGAGCATCGGGGACGACCCGTCGGCCCTCGCGGACCAGCCACCCGCCGTCGAGCAGCGCGATCCAGGGGCCCACGATCCCGGGCGCTTCCCACATCGACCGCACGTCCCTCGGCCGCGCTTCGGGCCCGCTGCCCAGGCGGGCGAGGACCGTGCGGGTCGCGGCGCGATCGAGACCCGCCGTGGAGGTCACGGTGATGCCGCTGCCGACCGTCTCGAGCAGCACGACGGCCGCGCGCACGAACGGCACCCTCGCGGCCATCTCCGCGCGCAGCGCCATGTCCTCAGCGTCGGACTGGTCCGGGCTCGGTGCGGTCTCGGGCGTCGGCTCGCTCACGCGGTGAGGGGCGGGCGGCCACACGGGCCACGGCTCCTCCGGATCCTCGCCGTGGTGGCCTCGCGTGCGGCTGTCGCGTGGCTGTCGTCGGCCGGCGGCGTGCGGTCCTCGATGGGCGTCGGATGAAGGCCCTCGCTGGAGGCGGTCGACCTCCGCGATCCCGTCGTGATCCCCCGGCTGGGCGCGCATCGTCGCGGGGTCGTAGGGCACGGAAGGGTCGGTGAGGCGGCCGGTCCGGCTGAGCTGGGTGCGCTCGTCATCGGGCAGCGCGTCGTACCAGTCGATGTACCCCATGAGCGCGGCCTCGTCGCGCGGGTCCAGGCCGTGCTCGAGGCCGTAGCCGATGAGGTTCGTGGAGAAGGAGCGGCGAGAGGGGTCGTCGGCCGCCTCGAGCACCGCGAACTCGAGGTCGGCGAGCGTGCGCGCGGCGGCCTCGGGACGCATCGAGCGGCGCGACCAGCGCCCGGTCTCCTGGAGGAACACGAAGAAGCGGGTGAGGGCCGGGACCAGGTCCATCGAGGCCTCGCGGACCTGGATGACGGTGCGCGGGACCAGCTGCGTGAGCAGCTGCTCGATCACCGGGCCCGTCCATTCGCCGACGTCGTCGCTCGCGAGCCGTGAGGATTTCAGACGCAGCAGCGCGTCCACGAGCTGGGTCTCCGAGGTGACGTCGACGCCCCGCGCCGTGACCGGATCCGCGCCCGCTCCCGGTGCCTCGAGCCAGACGGAGTACTCGGCGAGCGCCTGCGCACGCTCGCGGTCGCCCGTGTCCGGGGCCTGCCGCTTGTTCCTGGGCATGCCACCAGGGTGCCCCACACGAGGGTCGAGGGCCAGGGGCAGACCGAGGGCGCACACCGACGGGGCAGGCCGACGGGACAGGCCGACGGGCAGACCATGGGGCCGAGGCAGCGGAGACCGGTTGACGCCCCTTGGACCCGTCCGACGGGCTCCGCCGGCGATGCGGAGCGCTGAAACCGATCGCCCCGCAGAGCGCTTTCCGCATACTCTTGCGCGGGTGAGCTTCACCGTGGAACCCCAGATCGCCGATGCCCTGCGCTCGGCCGCCGACCGTGTCCGCAGCGAGCTCGGCGAGGAGGCCGGATCGTTCGTCGAGGCGGCGCTGCTGCGCACTCTCACCGACACGATCACTCTCGCGGAGGACGGCACCGCCTTCGTCATCACGGGCGACATCCCCGCGATGTGGCTGCGCGACTCGACCACGCAGATGTTCCCCTACCTGCGTCTCGCCCGCGACTGCGAGCCGCTCGCGGACCTGCTCGCCGCGGTGGTGCGGCGCCAGCTGCGGATGATCGCGCACGACCCGTACGCGAACTCCGCGAATCTGGGCCCCACGGGCGCGCACCACGATGCGAACGACCTGTGCCAGGACCCGATGATCTGGGAGCAGAAGTACGAGGTCGATTCCCTCGCCTTCCCGATCATCTTCGGGCACCGTCTGCTGCGGATCACCGGTCGCGGGGACCTGTTCGACGGTCTGGCCCACGGTGTGCTGCGCACGATCGTGGACCAGTGGCGGCTCGAGACCGAGCACGAGGAGCGCTCGCAGTACAGGTTCGTGCGCGACATCTGCATCCCCACGGAGACTCTGGACCGCGACGGACTGGGATCGCCCGTCGGCGTCACCGGCATGACCTGGAGTGGTTTCCGGCCCTCGGACGACGCCTGCACCTTCGGCTACAACGTGCCGGCGAACCTGCAGGCGGCGCAGGCCCTGATGGCGATCGCGGACGTGGCGCTGCCTGTGTACGGCGACGAGGTGCTCGCGGCCGACGCCGATGCTCTGCGCACTTCGATCCTCGAGGGCGTCGCGGCGCACGGCGTGGTCGAGCACGAGGGCTCCCGGATCTACGCCTACGAGGTTGACGGCCTGGGCGGGCAGCTGCTGATGGACGACGCGAACATGCCCTCGCTGCTGTCCCTGCCGCTGGATGCGCCCGACGTGCTGGATCCCGAGCTCGCGGACGCGACACGGGCGTTCTGCCTGGGAATGGCGAACCCGTACCGCTACTCGGGGACGGTGGCGACGGGCATCGGCAGCCCGCACACCCCCGAGCAGTACGTGTGGCCCATCGCCTTCGCCGTCGAGGGCCTGACCGGCACGCCGGAGCGGGGACGCGAGATCATCCGACTGCTGCTCGCGACGGACGGCGGCACGGACCGCATGCACGAGTCCTTCCACGTGGATGACCCCGAGCGCTTCACCCGCCCCTGGTTCTCCTGGGCCGACGCCATGTTCTGCGAGCTCGCGCTGCACCTGACCGATGGTCCCGCGCCCGCGAGGTCGTTCGCGGAGCGGGTGGAGGTGTCCGGCCAGGAGAGGTGATCGGGGCCGACGGACGGCCGACGATCAGCAGCCGACCTCCGCTCAGATCTCCTTGGTGGTGGCGTTCGGGTCGCGTGGACCTTCGGTGTCCTTCGAGCGCTTCGGCACGAAGGGATCCTTCTCCTCGTCATGCGGACGGTCGGGATTGACCAGACGGGACTCCAGCGACTTCGAGTAGACCTCCTGGGGATCCGAGGCGATCTCCACCGTGCCGTCGATGTCCTGCCACTCCCCGCCATCCACGGAGAACTGCCCCTCATACGTGGTCGTCAGCGTGACGTCGTACCAGCCCTCATAGGCGAAGGTCGCGCTCACATCCTTCGACGGCCACGGCTCCCCGGGATCATCCGTGACGAGCACGTTCCCATCACCCAGATCCCACCGGTACTCCACAGGAGTCGCCCGGATCCTGACCGGAGTGTCCAGCAGCTCCGTCTCCAGCACCTGCGACTCCGAATCCGCATAGAGCACCAGATCCATGTTCGCCGGCAACCACCCCTGCTCCGGACCAGCATGCGCCGACGCCGCCTTCACCGGAAGCTTCGCGAAGTCCTTCTGCGTGACGGTGATGACGACCGGCTTCTCGTCCTCGGCACTCTGAGACTGAGCGCCTTGAGGCGCTTCAGGAGTCTTCGAACCAACGCAGCGAGTAGAAGTAGAGGTACCTGCAGAACTACCTGCACCACGCAGTGAAGTAGTGCCAACCTGACTCTGCCCGTCCCCACCCCCGCCTCGAGTTGTGGAAACTCCGGAGGTGTTCGGGATCATGACATCGACACCTGCGGTCCGAATCGTCGGCAATTCTTCCGCCGTACACGCATCAGGATCGGCCACACACTTTCCAACGTTGCCGTTTTGCGTGCATTTGTAGGGAGTGCGATCCACATCCTTCCATTCAGTTTCAAATATTGCAGAAATGGACGCCACCAAGCCCGAGAACGGATTAGAAGGCGGCGCGACCACCTTCGTGCGCCCAGTCGGCCTATCGCGTCGATCTCGATCAGCCTTAGAATGACCCGGCCCCGTGTCGACCGGCTCATCTCCGCCTCCCCCTTTATTGATTTGCTCTTCGGCGTCAGCCCCAACCGAATCATCGTCGAGGAAGCCCTGGAAATCTCCGTACGCCGAGGAATGCCCGGCCAGAACGCCTGCAATCACGAAAAGGAACGCGATCGCCAACTTTGCCCTCGAGCAAGAGCGGCGGCGCACCCCCTCACCCATCGACGACCTTCTCAGTCTTCAAGTTGAAGGCATTCACCACCCACGAACCTTCGCTCCACGACATGCCGCCCACCGTCCCGTACCTTGTATCAGGCTCCTGCTTGAGTCGCGAGTTGCCGTAAACAGGTTCCGAGTGTTCAGAGAGAATGAAGGTGTAGCCGACTTCAAGCTCATGCTTCTCGGATTCATATGTGCGGAGATCGCGGTCATCGATCGTAGCCCGAGACCACCATTTTCCCGTCTTGTTAAGTTTCTCGATTTCGTGCAAGTTTTGATCACAACTGGCGCAACTTTCGCCAAAGAGACTTTTAAGCACTTCTGTGTCCCCCGTCTGATAGGACCAAAGCATCACAGCCCAAAAGTATTTGTATGCCTGCTCCGCCCCCTCATCCGTGTGCTCATCCATTCCCGCGTAATCCTTCGGGTCGGGCTTCGGCACGTCCGGCTTCGCGCTCTCGCCTCCCCCATCGGACTGCTCCACGGGGGCAGACGCGGTGGCTTCGCTGCCAGCGCTGGGAGAGGGGTCGTCCTTGTCGCCGCAGCCGGTCATCAGACCGGCGGCGAGAGCGAGGACGGCGAGGGAGGAGAGGGTGCGTCGAGTCGTCGTCATGGCGGCTTCCGGGTGGGGGCGGGATGCCTGCACAGTATCCAGGCGACGCCCAGCCCGCCACTGCTCCCACCCCGTTGTGGATAACGGGAGCCACCCGATCGGACCCCATCGGACGGTCGCCTCGCGGGCAACATCCCCGCTTCACCAGGGCCCGCATAGCCCCCGTGTCACACTGTCAGAGACGCATCAGCCCAGCGCGTCGAGCTGCGCCCACTCCTCGTCGCTCAGCTGCACATCGCCGGCGGCGACGTTCTCCTCGAGGTGCGCTCGCTGGGAGGTGCCGGAGATCAGCACGGTGTTCGGGGCGCTGTGCAGAAGCCATGCCTGGCCCACCTGCGAGGGCGTGACCCCGTGCGCGGCGGCGATGCGCTGCACGGTCTCCTCATCGGTGACCTTCGGGCCCTGGTGGAAGCCGCCGCCGAGCGGGAAGTACGGGATCCACGCGGCGCCCTTCTTCTCGGCGAGGTCGGCGAGCGCCTGGTCATGGCGGTCGACGGCGTTGAAGATGTTCTGGACGGCCTGCACCTCGACACCCAGGTCAAACGCCTGCCGCACTTGCTCGAGGCGCACATGGCTGAGGCCGATCCCCCGGATCTTGCCCTCGTCCTGCAGCGCGAGTAGTTCGCCGAGCTGATCTTCGAGCGGCACCTGCTGATCCCCCTCGACGACGAGTCCGGGGAGGAAGTCCATGCGGCGCAGATACAGGAGGTCCAACCGGTCGGTGCCGAGGGTCTGCAGGTTGATCTCGACGCTGTCGCGCAGCTCGGAGGGCTTCTGTGCCGCGGTCATCGGGAACGGCCCCTCTGGCGTCGAGCGCGCCCCGGCCTTGGTGGCGAGGAAGAGGTCGTCGCGGTGCGTGCCCAGCGCCTCGCGGATCAGCGAGTTCGCGAGCCCGTCCCCGTAGAAGTGGGCGGTGTCGAGCATGCGGATGCCCAGGTCATAGACGTCGCGTAGGAGGGAGACGGCGGCATCGTGCCCGCCGGGCTGCTCGGCCGAGCGGTGCAGACTGCCCAGGCCGTAGCCGATGCGGGGCACGTCGCGCCCTCCGATGGGATACGTGCCAGCGAGGCTCGGGGTGCTCATGGGATCTCCTCATCTGCGGGGCCGACGGCCTCACGATAGGCGCTGCGGGCAGGGAGCCCGCTGAGCAATGACCAGGACTCGGCACGCCGCCGCGACCGCCCCGCAAGGCGGCGCCCACGCGCAGCCGAGGGCCGGGCATCCGGCGGCCCGTGCACTTCGCGTCGTCATACGTCGGGTCACGGCATATATGACCGGTCACCCGACCTCTGACTACGCGAAGTGCTCGCCTCGACCGGAGGCTCCTCCGGCGACCCGCCTCTCTCCCGCCTGGATCCCGCTGCTGCCCCTGAGTCCGCTCACGCCCCCACGATCAGCGCGGCGGCGGAGACCACGGTGAGCACGAGGATCGCCTTCTCGAAGACGCTCTGCGGGACGCGCTGCGTGATGCGTCGGCCGATCAGTGCGCTGAGGATGACCAGCGGCGCGAGCAGCACGTCCATGAGCGCGTACTGCAGGCTGAACAGGCCCAGGCTCGCGGAGAACGGCAGCTTCAGCAGATTCACGATCGCGAAGAACCAGGCGGAGGTCCCCAGGAACGTCAGCACGGGCATGCGCATCGCGTAGAAGTACATGGACATGGGCGGTCCGCCGGCGTTCGCGACCATCGTGGTGAAGCCGCCGAGCGATCCGTAGCCGATCCGCCCGATCCGACCGACCGTCGGCTCGTCCTCTCCCGCTGCCGTGCCGTCGCCCCGGCTCTCGTCGCGGCGAGCCCGCAGGGTCGCGCGGCGTCGGCGCCACAGGGTGAGCGCGACCAGGAGAAGGAGGATCACGCCGATGCCGCCGCGCACGGCCGAGGCGTCGGCGTACTTGAGGAACAGCGCGCCCACCACGAGACCGACGAGCACGCTCGGGATCAACCGGATCAGCGTGCGCCAGTCGGGCTCGCGGCGGTACATCCACAGCGCGGTCGCATCGCCCAGGATCAGCAGGATCAGAAGCGCGGCGGTCGACTCCTTGGGCGGCAGGGCCAGGGCGAACAGGCCCACGGCGATCGTCCCGGCGCCCGGCAGGGCGGACTTCGAGAAGCCGACCACGAGCGCCCCGGCGACGACGAGCAGCCACCCGGCGGCGCCGAGCTGGGGCAGGTGGGACAGGAGCTCGCTGATGATTCCTCCTCGGGGCGCGGCTCGCGGCTTCGCGCGAGATCGATGGGGACGCTACATCCGGTCCGGCCGACGAGGCGGGCACGTCCGCCGCGCGGGCGGCGCTGCCGATGCGGTCCCGCCCCGTGACAGGCTCATGCCAGTCCCCCCTGTCTC
>NZ_JAKRMO010000051.1:0-32804 GCF_022346485.1 Brachybacterium sp. ACRRE
TGGATCATATTGAGGAATTCGATCATGATCATCCCGGGGAAGGTGGGGTGACGGAGATCGAGAATCTTCATGTGTTGTGCTGGTCGCATCATCAGGTGAAAACCGCCCGCGATATCGACCCGGTCAGACTTCGCGACGACGGGAAATCATCGAGTGGCGGAACAGATCGCGGGAATGATGGGTCGGTGAAACATGGCGGGAGTATGTCGAGTCCCGTGGACCCGGGTATCCCTGTGTCCCGCACGTTGGGTCGCACGCACTGGTCCCTCGGGGACGCGGTCGAACTGACCGTGGAAGACCAGGGAGATCTGATGACCCCGCTGATCGTCCGCGAACTCGAGACCGCCTGGCACCAGCACCTCGCCATCACCGCACGGGCAGCGCAGCTTCCCTCGGAGGCCGACGACGGCCCAGACGTGAACCCCGGTGCCTCGCATGCCCAGCCTCAGAAGAGGTCGGCACCCTTTGGGGACCCGCCCTTCTGAGGGGCTCGGCGTCGCACGGACACCGGGGCCAGTGCGGAACCGACGCCCCGGACCCGGAGCGTCCGCAATGTCGCAGACCCGCTACTGCCTACGCCACTCCTGGCTGGCACGCGACCTCGAAGCCGTCCTGCGCATACCTGCTCTCGAACGTCGAGCCGTAGTTGCCGCTCGCCCAGCTCGCGGCGTCGCCCGGGTCCTGCCCGCCCCACGAGAACGCCTCCCGATCCACGAGGACGCAATCCGGCACGCGCGTGTTCGTGCCATGCACCCACTGCACGTCGTCCGACGGCACCACGCGAGCCATCAGCGTGATGTCCGAAGCGACCACCACATCACGGGGCACCGCAGCCAGTGCCCCTTCGGCCGCAGCCGTCCGCGGACTCGGCTCCCACGCGCTCTCCCGTGCGAGGTTCACGAGCGGCATGGCCGAGCCGAGCATCAGCGTCACCGCCGCGCTCGCCCCGACCGCAGTCCACCGCACCAGCCCACGCGCCGGACGGGAGCCCCGGCGACGAGACGCCCGCGGCTGCGACTCAGCCAGATCCCGCAGACCCCGCCGATCCCGCCCATCCCCGAGCGCATCCAGCATCGCCGCCAGCGCGATCGGCATCAGCACCGCGTTGTAGTGCCAGTACCAGCCCCAGTAGAACTCGACGTTGCCCGCAAAGCGCCAGGCCAGCGTGGGCAGCATCGCCAGGATGAGCGGAGAGCGCGCGCCGATCACCCCCGCGGCGAGCAGCAGCATGAGCACCGTCAACCACTTCTCCGCCGGCCCCAGCACATCCAGCGGCGACCCCAGGTTCCCGCCGTAGTCGTAGTGCCCGGCAGGATTCAGCAGCGGCAGGATCACGAACGTCGACAGCACGAACCAGAGCGCGCCCCAGGTCGCGAGCGCCAGCCCGGCCCGCCGGACCCGCGGATCCCGCAGCGCGATCACCAGCCCCAGCACAGCGACCGTGAGACCCAGATCCTCCTTGGCCAGGACCAGCGGCGCCGCCCAGGCGATCGCCGCCGGCATCCGCCCCCGCACCAGCGCGCTCAGCGAGAACGCGAGCAGCGGCACCGCGAAGGCGATCTCGTGGAACTGGACGTCGGCCGCGGCCTGCAGACCGAAGCCGAACAGGTACGCCGCCCCCGCGAGCAGTCCCGCGCCCCAGCCCAGGCGGTCGATCGCGAGGCGCGTGAGCGGCACCGCCGAGATCCCGAACAGCACGGCCTGCGTCCATAGCAGTGCGAGGGGCGAGGGCCACGCGGCCCAGATCGGACCCAGCAGCACCAGGATCGGATGGAAATGATCGCCCAGCAGGTTGAAGCCATCGCCCTTGATCGGCACGATCGGCGCGCGCAGCTCGGAGTACGCCCGCGCGAGCTGGGAGAAGATCGCCAGATCCCAGGAGCTCGCCTCGAGCCCGCGCCACTGCTGCACCCCGCGCAGCCCGTAGGCCGCGGCGCCGAGGACGCCCAGCAGCACCGCTGCGACGAGGCGCGCGGGGCGGCGCGCCGGGCGGTCACTCGGGGCGTGGGCCAGGTCGCTCGGGGCCGGGTCGGTGCTGCGGGTCACCGTGCGAGCGTAGCGGCCGACGTCGGACGCCCGCCGTGTGATCCGCGCCCGTCCGTCGGGCCCGTACAGATCATCGACTGCCCGCCCGGTTAGGCTGTCCTTCGCGCCCGTCCTCACCCGTCCGAGACCGTGCGCACGAGAGGAGGGCGACGCCATGACCGCCGCACCCGCATCCGCCGCCGCATCCGCCGCCGCAGCCGTCGACGCCGACGCATCCGGTGCCGCGCCGCTGCGTGCGGTCGACGTCACCCTCGGGTACGGCGACCACACCGTGAGCAGCGGCCTGGACGTCGGGATCCCCGAGGGCTCCTTCACGGTGATCATCGGCCCGAACGCCTGCGGCAAGTCGACCCTGCTGCGCTCCCTCTCGCGCCTGCTGCACCCCACGAGCGGCTCCGTCGTGCTCGACGGCAAGGACATCCACGACTTCTCCTCGAAGCAGGTCGCCCGGCGCCTGGGGCTGCTCCCGCAGAGCTCCGTGAGCCCGCCCGGGATCACCGTCCGCGACCTCGTCGCGCGCGGACGCTACCCGCATCGCGGCCTGCTCTCGCAGTGGTCATCGGCCGACGACGAGGCCGTCCAGCGCGCCCTCGCCGCGACCGGCACCACCGACCTCGCCCACCGACTGGTCGACGAGCTCTCCGGCGGTCAGCGCCAGCGCGTGTGGATCTCGCTCGTGCTCGCCCAGGAGACCCCGCTGCTGCTGCTCGACGAGCCCACCACGTTCCTGGACATCACCCACCAGCTCGAGGTGCTGAACCTGTGCCGTGAGCTCCACGCGACGGGGGAGTACACGCTGGCCGCCGTGCTGCACGACCTCAACCTCGCCTTCCGCTTCGCGACGCACCTCATCGTCATGAAGGACGGCGAGGTCGTCGCGCAGGGCGCCCCGCAGGACGTGGTCACCGCCGAGCTCATCGAGGAGGTCTACGGCATCGGCAACCTGTGCGTCGAGGACCCGGTCACCGGCCGGCCGATGATCGTCCCGACCTGAGCGGGTCCGCCGATCGCGGACAGGCCCCGCCGGCCCCGAGGGGCCGGCTCAGCCGTTGTTCGCCTGCTTCCTGCGGATCAGGTCAAGCGTGATGGTGCCGCCGATGATCGCGAGCCGCAGGTCCGCCGGCACCGACGGCTCGATGGCGAGCACGTAGCGGCTGTGCCCCAGGATGCCGCGGCCGATGCCGGCCCAGCGGCGGGAGACCGTCGCGGCGACGGCGCCCTGCATCGCGAACTGGAAGTCGAAGCCGAGCACGTTGCCCGAGAGCTCGAGCACGCGGCCGTCGGCGAGGGTGAGATCGACCTTCGTGCGCAGCATCGAGAAGCGCTTGCGCACCGCGGCGAGCGCCGCGCCGTCTGGGCTGCTCAGCTCGAAGCGGTCGAAGCCGATGCCCACCGGGTCCTGGACGTGCAGCAGCGGGGTGCCGTCGGCGTCGGACACGTCCAGCGACCTGCTGCCCGCGACCAGCCGCGAGAGCCCGCCGCCGGTCGTCGTGACATGGCCGATGGCCTGCTGCCCGGAGGCGTCGAGGATGTCGAAGTCGTTGGACATGAACCCGGTGATCTGCTGCATCACCAGGGCGTCGTGGGAGAGGAGCGTGGGGTTCGCGGCAGAGGCGTCCATGCCAGGAGTCTGCCAGGCACGGGCCGACTACGGTGGTGGGCATGACTGACGCGGATGCCGCCGCCGAGCAGGCGCCCCTGGACATCTTCCTGCCCTCCCCGCCGCCCGACGTCGAGGCGCAGGAGTCGTTCCTCGACGAGGCCGCGGCGCTCGCCCTGGACGGTCAGCCGATCACCGTCTACCTGCAGGACGAGGACGCCTGGGCGTTCGAGGAGTGCGAGCCGGTGCGCGCGCTGCTCGAGTCCGCCGGGGACGGCGTGCTGCCGGTGACGCTGCTGGGCCTGGACATCGTGGTCAGCTCCGTCTACCCGACCTCGGCGCAGATGCAGCGCTTCGCCGCGGAGGGCGGGGCTCCCCGCGAGAGGCGCAGCGCCGCGGCGTCGGCCTGCGGCCCGGTCGGCGAGGGCGCCGCCCCCATGCCGCGGAAGGCCGGGGGATTCGCGGCGCAGCTGATGGGCGCCGCTCCTGCCCCGAACCTGCCGGCGGGCGGGCCGGACATCGGCCGACGCCGGAACCTCATGGGCGGGGACACCGGCGAAGGTCTGCCCTGATCAGCCCAGCGAGCAGGCCACCCCGTTGAAGCCGTGGTTGCAGTACCCGCCGGGGTTCTTCGCGAGGTACTGCTGGTGCTCGGGCTCGGCCGGGTAGTACCGGCCGTTCCCGGCCTCGGCGAGGGGCAGCAGCTCGGTGGTGATCGTCCCGCGCCCGGCGGCGTCCAGCGCCTGCTGGTAGCTGCGGGCGGAGTCCTGCACGATCTCGCCCTGGTGGGGCGTGGTCCAGTAGACGGCCGAGCGGTACTCGGTGCCCACGTCGTTGCCCTGGCGCATGGCCGTGGTCGGGTCGTGCTGCTGCCAGAACTCCTCGAGCAGGCGGCGCAGCACGGCGTCGCGCTCCTGCTGCGTCGCGCCCTGGACGACGACGCGCACGGCCTCGGTGTGACCGGTCTTCGCGGAGAAGACCTCCTCGTAGGTGGGGTGCGGCGTGAAGCCCCCGGCGTAGCCGGACGAGGTCGTCCAGACCCCGGGGATCTGCCAGGCGATGCGCTCGATGCCCCAGAAGCAGCCGCCCGCGAGGATGATCTCCTCGGCATCGGGCGGGGTGTCGAGCATGTCGGTGCCGAGCACGGCGTGCTCGCGGGCGAGCGGGTAGGGGGAGCGATCGCGGCCGGGCAGGGCGTCCTCGGGGGCGACCATGTCCTTCTTGTGGGCGTTCAGCATGTCCATGATCTGCCACATGCGCGCCACGCTACGCCGGCTCAGCGGCCCCGGCGCGGGGATGTGCCGTGGGGCACGACCAGCACGGCGACCAGGGCGATCAGCGCGAGGATCCCGAGCACCATCGTCCAGGCGGGGGTGCTCGCCCCCGCGAGGGGGAGGACGACGCCGAGGCCAGCGGCGAGGGCGAGGAGCACGGCCGCCGCGGCCCACCGCACGGTGGTGGTGAGGGCCCGACGGCCGATCGTCCCGTGGGCGGGGACCATGGCGGTGAGCGACCAGCACACGTGGGTGACCAGCACCAGCACGGCGACGCCGGCGAGCACCGTGACGTCGGCGGAGGCGCATGCCGCGACGACCGCACCGGCCAGGGCGAGGGTCCCCATCGAGGAATCCGGCCGGAGCGTCTGGACCAGCCCGCCGACGAGCACCGCCGCCGAGGTGAGTGCCGGGAGCACCCCGTCCAGGGGGTGTCCTGCACAGGCGAGGAGCTGGGCGGCGACGAGCGAGAGCGCGGCGAGCAGCCGCAGCGCCCACTGCGCGCGCGAGACGTGGCCGAGGTCGGCGAGGAGCTGAGCGATCGACTCGAGGGTGCTGCGCATCAGGCCCTCCTCATCCGCGGGGCGCTCGCGGCGCGGGAGAGCGAGAGCAGGACCGGGGCGAGGGACCCGGGGCCCTCCCACAGGGTGACGGGGACTCCCTGCTCGCGCAGCGCCCGCACAGTGGACTCCCGCAGCAGGCGCCGCAGCGCCCACGCCTCCGACCAGAAGCGCTGCGGATCGCGACCCGCTCCCGCGCCGGGCGGGGAGGAGAGGTCGCCGACGCTCGGGGGCAGGGTGTCCACCACGATGACGTCCGCGCCCCGGGCGCGCAGCTCGCCGATCTGGGCGACCACCCGATCGTCCAGCAGCGGCGAGCACACCACCACGAGCGTCGAGCCGCGCAGCGCGCCGACCTTCTGCACCCGCGTGACGGGCCCGGAGGTGCGGCGGGCGCGGGCGAGGGTGTCCACGATGATCCGCAGCTGCCGGGGCCCGGTGCCCGCGCGGAGGGTGCCGATCCTGCTGCCCAGGTCGTGCAGGCCCACGCGGTCGCCGATCCCCAGGTAGTGCCGGGCGACGGCCGCGATCGCGCGCACCGTGAGGTCCAGGCTGGTCTCCGCGGTGGCCTCGAGGCCCGGTGCGACCACGTCCTGAAGGGTGTCGGCGACCACGAGCACGTCGGTGTCGCGCTCGGCGAACGTCGCGTTGGTGTGGAGGGTCCCGGTGCGGGAGGTGACGCGCCAGTTGATGCGGTGCAGGCGGTCCCCGCGCTGGAAGGGGCGCACGTCGGCGAGGGCCGTGCCCTGGCCGCGTCGGGCCGAGAGGTGCACCCCCGCCACGCCGATCGGGGCCGGCAGGTTCGGCGGCGCCTCGAGCAGCGAGGAGTCGGGCGTGACCCGCAGCATCACGGGGTCCAGCCGGGTCTGGGTGCGATAGGCGCCGAGGGGATCGGCGAGCGCGACGTGGATCGGGCCGATCTCGTACCGGCCCCAGCGGCGGGCGGTGACGGTGAGCGGGACGCTGCCGGCGTCGGCCCGCGAGCCCAGCGGAGGGGTGAGGGCGGCGTGCGCGGGCAGCGGCACGGTGACGCCGAGCAGGGATCCGCTCGGCGCGGCGTCCGCGGCGTCCGGGAGTTTCGGGGCGTCCACGACGATCCGCACGGTCCCTCCCTCGGCGATCGAGCGCTCGGTGCTGCGCACGCGCACGGAGGCGAGGTCCGTGCCGTCGGCCCCGCCGCCCGCGAGGCGCCGCACGACCGCGAGCACCGCCCAGGCCAGCAGCGGGAGGCCCAGCACGAGCAGCTCCGGCCGTCCCGCCATCACGGCGAGCACCGCGGTCAGCACGCCCACCGCGACCGCGCGCAGCAGCGCGGGCGTGGGGGAGGAGGGCGGAGGAGAGGTGGTCATGCCCGCGGGGGCTCCTGCCGACCGTCCTGGCCCTGCCGGCCGTCCTGGTCCTGGTGCGCGGCGGGGACGGGCGTCTCGGCGAGCACGGCGTCGACGATCGAGGCAGCGGTCACCGACTGCAGCCAGAGCTCGGGCCGCACGATCACGCGGTGGTCGAGGGCGGCGTGGGCGAGGTCCTTCACGTCCTCGGGGAGCACGAAGGCGCGGCCACGGATGACCGCGAGGGCCCGGGCGCAGATGACGAGGGCGAGCGTGCCGCGGGGCGAGGAGCCGACGAGAGCGTGGGCGTGGCGTCGGGTCGCGCCCACGAGCGCGACGGCGTAGCGGCCGACGTCGTCGCTCACGTGCACGGACTCGACGGTCGCCTGCACACCGAGCAGCTGCTCGGCGTCGATGACGCGCGGGACGCTCTGGTCCTCGGTGCGGCGCTCGAGGCGGCGGGCGAGCACGTCCCACTCCTCGTCGGCGCTCGGGTAGCCGAAGGACAGCCGCAGCAGGAAGCGGTCCAGCTGGGCCTCGGGCAGCGGGTAGGTGCCCTCGTGCTCGACGGGGTTCGCGGTGGCGAGCACGTGGAAGGGGCGGGGCAGCGGCCGGGTCGTGCCCTCGACGGTCACCTGCCTCTCCTGCATGGCCTCGAGCAGGGCGGACTGGGTCTTCGGCGGGGTGCGGTTGATCTCGTCGGCCAGCAGCAGGCCCGTGAACACGGGGCCGGGCCGGAACACGAAGTCGCCCGTGCGCTGGTCGAACACCTCGGCGCCCGTGAGATCCGCCGGCAGCAGGTCCGGGGTGAACTGGGCGCGTGTGAACGGCAGTCCGAGGGCCTGTGCGAGGGAGCGGGCGGCGAGGGTCTTGCCGAGGCCCGGCAGGTCCTCGAGCAGCACGTGCCCGCCGGCGAGGACTCCGGCGAGCACGGACTCGAGCACCTCGCGCTTGCCGACGACGGCGGTCTCGACCGCGTCGAGCACGCGTGCGGCGATCGCGGAGGCCTCGCGAGGGTCCACGGGGAGTGTCTGATCGGCCTGTGTCAACGGTCCTCCTGGGGTGAGAGTGCGCGCAGCCAGCGCTGCAGGGCGGGGCGGGTGACGGCCGGGACGGAGCCGGCGTCGGGGTCCTCACAGGCCCGCAGGAACGCCCGCAGGTCCTCGGGCAGCGGCGGTGCCTGCCCGGTGCGATCAGCGTGATCGCGGTGGTCGCGCTCGGCGGCGGCGATCGCGAGCATCCGGCCGAGCGAGCGCCCGGTCATGCGCCGACGCGGCCCGGCGCCGTGCATCATCTCCTCGAGCCGGCGCACGGTGACGTCGGCCCCGTAGGGGCTGACGACCTCCGGCTCGTCGTCCAGCAGGGGAGTCTCGAGGGCATCGGCGCCCGCGAGCTCGGGGGTGAGCAGCCAGGAGGCGAGCGCGATCACGAGGGCCACGGCGAGCGGCAGCCACGGGTGCAGGTAGTGCCCGAAGATCCCGAGCACGCCCATGAGCACGGCGGTCGCGCACACGGCGAGGGCGAGGCGCACCAGCAGGGAGCGCAGGACGCGGCTCATCGGGCGGTCACCTCCTGCAGCCGGTCCGCGAGGCGCTCGAGCGCGCGGCGCGCGCTGGACCGGGTGCCCTCGTCGAACGCCTCGGCGTCGGCCGCACGGTCGTCGAACAGGGCGCGCCCGTAGAGGCCGGCGAGGATCCGCAGGTCCGAGTCCGGGAGGTCGATGTCCCGCAGCACGGTGACCACGTACTCGGTGGTGGTCTGCTCGGGCCGACGGACGATCCCGGCCTCGGCGATCCCGCGCTCGAGGGCGAGCCAGGCGTCGATGATCGCGTCGCGCGGAGTGGCCGCGTACTCGAGGGATTCCCGGGCGCGGGCCAGGGCGCGGTGGGCGTCGTCGATCTCGAGGAGCTCGGCCTGCGCGTCGCCGTCCTCCGCCTCGGGCCGACGGGCGCTGCGCAGCATCCGGGCCCGGCGCAGCACCCAGATCACGAGCACCAGCACGGCGATGCCGGCGAGGATCGCGAGCACGAGGAGGACGGTGGCGGCGACATGCCCGGTGCCGTGGTCCGGTGGCACCGGCGGGGTCTGCGAGGCCTGCGTGGGCGGGGGCGCGGTCTCGGCCTCGCGGTCCACATCGATGTCGAAGAACCAGCCCCTGCCCTCGAGCACCGGCCCCAGCACCCGGCCCGCCCCGAGCACGACGCACACGAGCGCCACGAGGGCGATCAGGGAGGTCGCGGCCGCGGCGCTGCGGGGCGGGAGTGGGTGCATGCGGATCAGTCCCCCGGCGGCCGGGGGTGCGGGGAGGCGACGATGACGTGCTGCTCGCCGCCGATCCGGGTGAGGACGAGCGTGGCCCGCTCCTCGCCGAAGCGGCGCGGGCGCAGCTTCCTGCGCAGCTCGTCGGGCTCGACGGCGGTGCCGCGCTTCTTGATCTCGAGGATCCCCAGATGGTGCTCGCGCAGATAGGAGGTGAGGCGCTTGAGGGAGAAGGGCATCACGTCGCGCACGCTGTATCCGGAGGCGAAGGGCGTCGAGATCCGCTGGTCGCTCGTGAGATAGGCGATCGTGGGGTCGAGCGTGCGGGCGTCGAGGTCGCGGGCGATCTCTCCCAGCAGGCCCGCGCGGATGACGGCGCCGTCGGGCTCGTAGAGGTGCGCGCCCAGCTCCCCGGTCTGCGGGTCGGCCTCGGGGGTGCCGCGGGGCGCGAGGCGGTGCGCGCCGGCGCGGTCGATGACGAGCGCGCTGCGCTGCGTCCCCGCGGACGCGAGCGGGCCGAACCAGCAGGTCGCCTCGAGGACCTGGCCGTGCCAGGACAGCCACTGGGTCTCGGTGCCCGCGGGCAGGGCGTCGTGGTCGATGCCCGGGCCGAGCTTCGCCCCGAGCGCGCCGTCCGCGTCGGCCCCGCCCGGGCCGGACCCGGCCTGCCCGAGGCGACGCGCGAGGTCCACCACGGTCGAGAGCGGCGGCGAGTACTCCTCGGGGTCGCGCAGGCGCACGCTCCCGGAGGCGCGGCCCGCCGCCGGCCTGCGGCGGGCGGGGTCCAGCCAGATGCCCTCGGTGCGGGCCGGGTCGTGGTCCTGCGCCCGGCCGAGCTCGGCGCGGGCGCCGTCGAAGGGAATGAGGTTCACGGTGGCCACGGCGACCGTGGTCGGGTCGCGGTCGACGGCGAGCACCTCGAGGTCCAGGGCCGCGGCGGCCATCGCGTCCCCGCCGATCCCGCAGCCGAGGTCCGCGAGCGAGGAGATGCCGGCGTCCCGGAAGCGCCGGGCGTGCAGCGCGGCGATGGGCAGGCGCGTGGCCTGCTCGAGGCCGTCGGCCGTGAAGAGCATGCGATCCGCGAACTCGCCGAACTTGTCGCGGCCCTTCGCGCGCAGCTTCGCCTGGGTGAGCACTGCGGCGACGAGCTCCGGGGCGTGCCCGGCCTCGCGCAGGCGCGCGCCGAGCGGAAGCGCCTCGCGCTCGTCGTAGGGCGGAAGGGACTGCAGGAGCTTCCAGCCGGCGGGGTCGAGGACCTGCTCGAGCCCCTGGGTCGCGGGGCTCTGGGTCACGCGGTCTCCCGCAGGTCCAGGACGATCTTGCCTCGGGTGTGGCCGTCCTCGAGCATGCGGTGCCCCTCGGCGATCTGCGCGGGGGACAGCACGGTGCTGACCTCGACGTCCAGGGTGCCGTCCGCGACGGCGGCGGCGAGCGCGGCCAGGCGCTGCGGGCTCGGGGCCATCTTGGTGACGCGGGCGTCGATGCCGCGCTCGCGGGCCGGGGCGACGTCCGCGAGGCTCGGCAGGGCGACGATCCTGCCGCCGGGCGCGAGATGGTCGAGGCTCGGCACGAAGGTGTCGAAGTAGTGCGCGTCGATGATGCGGTCGACGCCGCGGCCGTCCGTGGCCGCGTCGATCGCGCTCTCCCAGTCCTCGGTGTCGTAGGCGATGGGCCGGGCGCCGAGGTCGCGCAGGCGCTGCGCGTTCGCGGAGCGGCCCGTCGCCCAGACCGTCGTGGCGCCGGCGCGCAGGGCGAGCGGGACGAGCATCTGGCCGACGCCGCCGCTGCCGCCGTGGACCAGCAGGGTCATGCCCGGGGCGAGCTCGGCGTCGTCCTCGAGGGCGGTGAGCGCGGTGGAGCCCGCGAGCGCGAGACCGGCGAAGACCGGCAGTTGGGCCTCGGGAACGCCGTCGGGAACGGGGGCGAGATCGGCGGCGGGGATCGCGACCTGCTCGGCGTAGGTGCCGCGCATGTCGCCGAGGTCGCGGACGCCGAACACCCGGGTCCCGACCGGCATGCCCAGGGCATCCAGGTCCACGCCCTCGCCGGCGCCGATCACCTCGCCCACCATCTCGCGGCCCAGCACTGCGGGCAGGGTGAGCGCGGAGGCACGGCCCGAGGAGCCGTCGCGCAGCTTGTAGTCGAGGGGATTGAGCCCGGCGAAGGCGACGCGGACGAGGACCTCGCCGGGGGCGGGCTGCGGGGCGGGGGCGTCCTCGAGGCGGAGCGCGTCGGGAGGGCCGAACGCGGGAAGGGTGATCTGGCGCATGGGATCCATTGTGGATCAGGGGGCCCCGTCGTTGCGGCGAAGCATCGACTCCGTCGCGGATTTGCGGGCTTCGCGGGCGTCCCGGACGATGCGCCGTTCGCGCATCAGACTGCGGATGCGCGTTCCCAGCAGCATGATCCCTGCACCGAAGGCGAGACCCAGGGAGAGCGCCGCGACCCACGGGCTGTAGAAGTATCCGGCGACCGGGACGAGCACGAGGGCGAGGAGGCCGACGGGCCAGGCCCCGATGCCTCGGTGTCCCAGCAGGTCGGAGAGGACGATCGCGGCGACGACGCCGGCCACGAGCACGAGCACATGGACCGCAGTCATGGCAGGAGCATAACGATTCGGGCACGTCGGCCCCGTACTGTGCACGGGATCACCGATCCACGCCACTATGGTGGGGCCGTGCGCCGCTGAGGCGCTGAGAAGCGGTCGCCCGGGAGGGGTCGGTGACCCGCACGGCACAGGTGCCGTGTCCGTTCTCGAGCACGGAGTCCGTGCTGCGCGACGGCAGGCCCTACGGGCAGTGAAAGGAATTGCTGGCAGATGACGACGCACGTCCCGAGGAGCATCCGTGGTTAGGTTCATCTCGATACGGGTGCTCACGTACGTGATCCTCGTGTTCCTGGCGACGAGCTTCGCCTACCTGCTGGCGGCGTCGCTCATGCATCCCGAAGAGGTGCTGTACCCGCCGATCGCCACGAAACCGGTCCCCGAGGGGACGGCGCAGGCCTATCTGAACGCGCGCAACATCAATCCGGACGTGCCGGTGTTCCAGCGATACGCGAACTGGCTGGGCGGCCTCGTGCGCGGTGACCTGGGCGTCACCACGGGCACGAACAAGGAACTGAGTCCCGTGCTCGAGGTCCTCAAGCAGAGGATCCCGATCAGCCTTCGCCTCGTGGTGCTCGGCACCGTGATCGGCACCGTCCTGGGCGTCGCCGTCGGGATGCTCACCGCAGTCCGTCGCCACTCGCTCGGCGACCGCGGCGCGACGCTGCTGTCCTTCGTGATCGTCTCCCTCCCGACGCCGGTCGTCATCCTGGTGGTCCAGCAGATCAACCAGGCGATCCAGAACCGGACGGGCTTCGGACTGCCGGCGATCAATCCGGTCAACCCGCTGCTGCACGGCTGGGACGCGTTCCTCTATGAATCCAAGGCGATCGTGATGCCCACGATCGTGCTCGCGATCTTCGCGGCCGCGAGCTATTCGCGGTACATGAAGGTGACCACGCTCGACGTGCTGGGCAGCGACTACCTGCGTACGGCCCGCGCCAAGGGCCTGACCCGCGGCAGGGCGATGAACCGCCACGGACTGCGGATGGCGCTGATCCCCATGGGCCAGTACTTCGCCTTCGCGGTGGGCAGCGCCTTCACCGGCTCGCTCTTCGTGGAGCTGATGTTCAACTGGCAGGGCGTGGGGCGCTATGCGGTCTCCGCCGTCGGCATCGCGGACATCAACGGCACGGCCGGCGTCGTGCTCTACACCGGCATTCTGACTCTGCTCTCCGCGACGTTCGCGGACTTCCTGCAGGGAATTCTCGACCCGAGGATCAGGTGATCGCACGATGACGAATCCTTCGGATATGCGCGGAACGGACGACGCCGCCGCTCTGCAGGTCGAGACCGACCACCGGGCGAACTCGGTGCTCGAGGGGATGCCTCCCAGCGAGGCCGAGCCGCCCGAGGGCGATGCGCGGGCGCTCGAGTCCATCGGCCGTGGCGAACTGCTGCGCCGACGATTCCTGCGCAACCCCGGTGCCCTCATCGGCATGGTGGTGGTGCTGCTGCTGATCCTCGGTGCGATCTTCGCCCCGATGGCCTACCAGTACGAGCCTTTCGAGCGGGACCTCCGCAATGCGCTCACCGGCCCTTCCCAGTACCACTGGTTCGGTGTCGACGAGAACGGCTACGACATCTTCGCGCGCACCATGGTGGGCCTGCGGATCTCGCTCGTCATCGGCGCGGGCACCGCGCTCCTGACCACGGTGCTCGCCCTGATCGTGGGCACCGTCGCCGGATATGTGAGCTACAAGGGCCGCTGGGGCGCCTTCGTCGACGGCGCGCTGGTGAACCTCATCAATCTGTTCCTGGTGATCCCGTCACTGCTGCTGCTGATGCTGTTCAGCCCGGTGCTCCAGCAGGCGAGCTGGCTGTGGCTGATCCCGCTGCTCGCGATCTTCTCGTGGATGCTGACCGCCCGTGTGCTGCGGGCGATGACGCAGCAGCTCGTGCGCACCGAGTACGTGGAGGCCTCGCGCTTCATGGGCGTGAACCCGGTGACCACGATCGTGCGGCACATCATCCCGAACATCGCCAGCTGGATCATCATCGACACCACGCTGGGCGTGAGCGCCGCGATCCTCGGAGAGACGGGCCTGTCGTTCATCGGCTTCGGGATCCAGTACCCCAACGTCTCCCTGGGCACAGTGCTGCAGGCATACAACATCGCCGCCCCCTGGACCTGGATCCCGCCGGCCATGGTGCTGGCGGCCCTCGTCATCTCCGTCAATCTGATGGGCGAAGCCCTGCGCGACGCCCTCGACCCGACCAGCGGCTCGAGCCGGGTCTGAGAGGAACAGCAGGCATGAGCGATCCCATCCTGACCGTCACGGACCTCAGCGTCGGCTTCGAGACCGAGGCGGGCCATGTCCAGGCCGTCCAGAACCTCAGCTACCAGGTCCGCCCCGGCGAGGCCCTGGCCATCGTCGGGGAGTCCGGTTCCGGCAAGTCCGTGAGCTCGCTGGCCGTCATGGGCCTGCTGCCCGGCTCCGCCCAGATCACCGGCGACATCGAGCTGATGGGCAAGAAGATCTTCACGATGAACGATCGCGAGCTCTCCCAGCTTCGCGGTGACACCATCTCGATGGTCTTCCAGGACCCGCTCTCGGCGCTGACACCCGTCTTCACCGTGGGCGACCAGATCTCCGAGGTGGTGCGCATCCACCACCCGGACGTCAGCAAGCAGAAGGCGGCCGATCGTGCGGTCGAGCTGTTGGAGGCCGTGGGCATCCCGGAGCCCCGGCGCCGGGCCCAGCAGTATCCGCACGAGTTCTCGGGCGGCATGCGCCAGAGGGTCATGATCGCGATGGCGATCGCCAACGAGCCCGAGCTGATCATCGCCGACGAGCCGACCACCGCCCTGGACGTCACCATCCAGGCACAGGTGATGGAGCTGCTGAAGTCCGCGCAGGAGATGCTGGGCGCGGCCACCATCCTCATCACCCATGACATGGGCGTGGTCGCGGGCTTCGCCGATCGCGTGCTCGTGATGAAGGACGCGCAGATGGTCGAGACCGGCGACGTCGAGCAGATCTTCTACGAGCCGCGTGAGCAGTACACGCGGAACCTCCTCTCAGCCGTCCCGCGGATCGATCAGGGCGCCGAGGGCGGCAGCGTCGCCGGGGCGGCGATGCGCAAGGTCGCAGAGGTCGCCACCTCGGAGGACTCCCGTCCGCGGGAGGCCCGACCCGCCGTGCTCGAGGTCGAGGACCTCCACCGCATCTACCCGATCACCAAGGGTGCCGTGGTGCGCCGCAAGGTGGGCGAGCAGCGCGCGGTCGACGGCATCTCCTTCGACATCCGCGAGGGCGAGTGCATGGCCCTGGTGGGGGAGTCGGGCTGCGGCAAGACCACCACGCTGATGGAGATCATGCAGCTGCGCACCCCACAGCAGGGCGAGATCCGCATCGACGGACGTCCCACAGGCTCGCTCAGCCGAAAAGAGCGGGCGAAGCTGCGCTCCGAGGTCACCCTGGTCTTCCAGGATCCGATGGCCTCGTTGGATCCCCGTATGCCCATCGGCGACATCCTCAAGGAGCCCATGCGGGTCCAGGGGTACAGCGCGAAGAAGATGAACGAACGGGTGGACTGGCTGCTCAAGACGGTCGAGCTGAAGCCCGAGCACGCCTCGCGGTACCCCACGGAATTCTCCGGCGGTCAGCGCCAGCGCGTGGGTGTGGCCCGTGCCCTCGCCTGCGATCCGAAGCTCATCATCCTCGACGAGCCGACGTCGGCCCTGGACGTGACCGTGCAGGCCGGCGTGCTCGCCCTGCTCGCAGACCTCAAGACCCGCCTGGGCGTGTCCTACCTCTTCGTCTCTCACGATCTCTCAGTGGTCCGCCACATCTCGGACCGCATCTCCGTGATGCGCAAGGGGCAGATCGTCGAGTCCGGGCCGACGGAGCGCGTCTTCGACGATCCGCAGCACGAGTACACCAAGGAGCTGCTGGCGGCCGTGCCGATCCCGGATCCCCGGATCGCGCGCACGCGCGGACGGAATGTGATCGACGAACAGGCGTTCCAGGGGCAGGGCCACGGAGGCGTCGGCACCGGGAGCCTGTCCACCTCGTGAGGTCCGTCCGCGCCTGGGCGGTGCCCCGCGTGTAGAACGTTGCGAATGGATAACACCCTGCTCAGATGCACGACGTTGTGACCTACCGTTCGTATGCTGGTCACACCTTGTGCACCACGTCACGTCGGCCATCGGAGGTCGGAGCGGACGCCGAGGGGGATTTGACGAGCCGCCCCGAAAGGATCGGGGTGCGCGCATGAAGGAGAGACATATGCGATTCACGCGGCGTTCCATGCTCGGCGCAACTGCGCTGTCCGTGACCGGTGTGGCCCTCGTGGGCTGCAGCCAGGACAACGGCCAGGGCGGCGGGTCCGGTGGGAGCGGTGATGGCGAGGCCATCGCGGCCGACTCCAACGACATGAACCCGAAGGATCGCAGCGAGCTGGGCGAGGGCGGCGCGCTGCGTCTGTCCAACAACGCGTTCCCCGCGAACTGGAACTCCTTCCACGTCGACGGAGCGGAGGCGAACACCTCGGAGATGATGGCGCTCGTGTACCCCTCCCTCATCAAGGCCGATGCCAAGGGTGAAGTCTCCGCCAATCCGCAGTACACCAAGCGCATCGAGCTCACTTCTGAGGACCCGCAGGTGGTCGAGGTGGAGCTGAACCCCGACATGAAGTGGTCGGACGGCACCCCGATCGACTTCAAGTCGATCGAGAACGTGATCACGATCCAGAGCGGCAAGGACGAGGATTACCAGGTCGCGTCCACCGAGGGGTACACGCTCATCGACAAGGTCGAGCAGGGAGACAGCGAGCTGATCGCCAAGATCACCTTCAAGGAGAAGTACGCGGACTGGATGGGTCTGATCTCCGTCATGCCGGACTCCCTCGCGGAATCCGCGAAGGCGTACAACGAGGGATGGCTCAAGGAGCCGAAGGTCACCGCCGGTCCTTTCAAGGTGGGCAAGATCGACGCGGCGAACAAGACGGTCCTCCTGGAGCCGGATGACAACTGGTGGGGAGACAAGCCGCTCCTCGACCAGGTCCTCTTCACGACCATCGAAGACCCCTCCGCCTCGGCGACCTCCTTCCAGAACGGTCAGCTGGACGCGCTCAACACCACGGTCCCCGCCCAGTACTCCGTCGTGAAGCCGATGATCGGCAACGGTGCGACCCTGCGGAAGTCCGCCGGTCCGGACTGGACCCACCTGACCCTGAACGGATCGAAGGGCCGCCCGCTGTCGGACCAGAAGGTGCGCCAGGCCTTCTTCCGGGCCATCGATCGCGAGGAGGTCTTCCTCTCGGTGAACTCCACGATGCCGTACCCGAAGAACCCCGAGCAGCTCAACAACCGCCTCCTGATGACCAACCAGGAGGGATACAAGGACAACTCGGGGGACTACGGCAAGTACGATCCCGACGCGGCAAAGAAGCTGCTCGAGGAAGCGGGCTACAAGCTCGAGGGCGATAAGGCCATGAAGGACGGCAAGCAGCTCGAGCTGACCTACGTCTACAACGACGGCTCGAAGACCAATGAGGCCGTCGTGCCCGTGGTCCAGGAGCAGCTCAAGGCCGTGGGCATCAACATGAAGGTGCAGAAGGTCCCGCCGACAGACCTGTTCTCGAAGTACATCGGCGCTCAGGAGTTCGACATCACGCTGTTCGGCTGGGTCGGCAACCCGTTCCTCTCCAGCGGCGACTCGATCTGGAAGACCAAGGGTGGTCAGAACTTCGGCAAGATCGGGAACGACGCGACCGACAAGCTTATCGATCAGGCTGCAGTCGAGACCGACCACGCCAAGCGCCTCGACCTGATCAACCAGGTCGATGCGGGGCTGTGGGAGCTGGCCGGCACTCTCCCGCTCTGGCAGTCGTACGACTTCTACGTCCAGGACGACGACCTGGCGAACTTCGGCGCCAAGGGCTTCGCCGACATCGACTGGACCCTCGTCGGCTACGTGAAGGATTCCGACAAGCTCAAGGGCTGATCGCCCTCCCCGCGCAGGGCCGTCCCGCATCCGTGCGGGGCGGCCCTGCGTCGTGCGCGGCGCCGGGGCATGCGAAGGTGCCCACGACAGGGGAGAGGGGGAGGGGATGCACGCGCTGATCGCGGCGGCCGTGAGCCTCGTGGGCCTGGGGCTCGTCTTCGGCTTCAGCCCGTCGACCGCGGGGATCACGCTGCACCTCCTCACCACCTCATCCCGTGCCGCGCGCTCGATCACCTGGATGAGCGCGGGCCTTGCCCTCGGCGCGACGATCTATCTTCTGCTCTTCCGCGTGGTCGACCCCGAGACGCTCACGGCGCTCGCGAAGACCGACGCCCAGCGCCTGCTCGTGCGGCGCGGCGTCGACCTCGCTGCCGGTGTGCTGCTGCTCCTCGCCGCTCTCGTGCTCGCGCGCAGCGCGAGGCGCCGTCGGCCGAGGACTCGCCGACCCCCGCGCCGCGAGACCTCGGCCCGACTGGTCGCGATCGGCACGGGCGAGGCCATGTCCAGCCTCAGCGGGATGGCGACCATGTACATCACCGGCCGCGTCATCACCGCCGCGACCCCCGTGATCGCCCTGCAGGTCCTCGAGTACGCCGTGTTCCTCGCCGCCCTGACCGGCCCCTACCTGCTCGCGGCCCGTGCCTGGCAGGCCTTCCCCCGTCTCGCCCGACGCATCACCCGCCTCAGCGACCGTCTCGCGCGCGCCGATCTGCGCCCGTGGATCGCTGCCGGCCTCGCCGTCGTGGGGCTCGTGTTCCTCGCGCTCGGCGTGCTCGGGCACCACGGCTGAGCCGGGACGGGTCCGCGCCGTCGGCCTCCCCTCGTAGGCTGGCGCCATGCGCATCCTGCAGCTGACGGACACCCACCTCTACGGGGACCCGGCCTCCCGCCACTACGACCGCATCGACACCGCCGCCGCCCTGCGCGCCCTCCTCGCGCGCGTGCGCGGGATGGAGGGAGTGGACGTCGTGGTCCACACGGGCGACGCCTCGGACGACGGCAGCGTCGCGAGCTACCGCCTGCTGCACGAGATCCTCGACCCCTTTGCCGCGTCGCTCGGCGCGCCGCTCGTGGTCACGATGGGAAACCACGACGTCCCCTCCGCCTACGCCGAGGTCGCGGGCCCCGGTGACCACGGCGGGCCCTGGCAGGACAGGGTCCACGCGCTGCCCCGCGGAGGGCGCGTGATCGTCCTGGACTCGAGCGTCCCGGGCGCCGGGTACGGGCACGTCGACCCCGAGCAGCTCGAATGGCTGCGGGAGGTCCTCGCCGCGCCGGCCGACGGGGGAGCGACCGAAGGCCCGACGGTCCTCGCGATCCACCACCCGCCGCTCGTCGGCGCGACGCCCCTGCTGCGGGGCCTGGACCTCGACGGCCTCGACGCGCTCGCCGACGTCCTCGCGGGCAGCGACGTGCGCGCGATCCTGTCCGGCCACTACCACCACCCGATGACGGGCAGCATCGCCGGCATCCCGGTGCTCGTCGGCCCAGGGATCACCAACGTGGTCGACCCGCTCGCCCCCGGCGGCGTCGAACGGGCCGGGGCGCGCTCGGGCGCGCAGCTCGTGGAGATCGACGCCCCCGGCGCCCCCGGGGTCCGCGCCACGAGCGCCGAGTGGGCCAGCGGCGGCGACACCCTCGAGGACCCCGAGCGTCCCGTCTACGAGTTCGGGCCCGACGTCGTCGCTCAGATCCTCGACGCCGCCGGTCGCTGAGCCCGCTCCGCGGCCCGCCTGCCGGGCACCGCCGTCGGCCCAGGGCGAACAGTCGTCCCGAGGGTTAGCACTCGTGTTGCGCGAGTGCCAGAGCGGGTTCTAGAGTGGGCGCGTTGGCAGTCATCGGCCGAGAGTGCCAGATGGCCGCCGCGACCGGGCTCCCCCGGGTCGGCACCGCGACGACGACCAGGACCGGGAACCCGTCCAGAACTCACGTCGAGTCTTAGAACACGAAGGAGTGAGCCGCATGTCGGTCTCCATCAAGCCCCTCGAGGATCGCGTCGTCGTCCAGCCCACCGAGGCGGAGCAGACCACCGCGTCCGGTCTGGTCATCCCCGACACCGCCCAGGAGAAGCCCCAGGAGGGCACCGTCGTCGCCGTCGGCGAGGGCCGTTTCGACGACAAGGGCCAGCGCATCCCGCTGGACGTCAAGGTCGGCGACAAGGTCGTCTACTCGAAGTACGGCGGCACCGAGCTGAAGTACTCCGGCGAGGAGTACCTGATCCTGGGCTCCCGCGACATCCTCGCGATCGTCGAGGCCTGATCCATGGCCAAGGAGATCATCTACGACGAGGAAGCACGCCGCGCCCTCGAGCGCGGGGTCGACAAGCTCGCCGACACCGTCAAGGTGACGCTCGGCCCCAAGGGGCGCAACGTCGTCCTCGACAAGAAGTGGGGCGCGCCGACCATCACGAACGATGGTGTGACCATCGCCCGCGAGGTCGAGCTCGAGGATCCCTACGAGAACCTCGGCGCGCAGCTCGCGAAGGAGGTGTCCACCAAGACGAACGACGTCGCCGGTGACGGCACCACCACCGCGACCGTGCTCGCCCAGGCGCTCGTGCACGAGGGCCTGCGAAACGTCGCCTCCGGCGCCGCTCCCTCCGCGCTCAAGCGCGGCATGGAGTCCGCGGTCGAGGCCGTCTCGGCCAGGCTCGGCGAGGTCGCCATCGAGATCGAGGGCAAGGACCAGATCGCCGACGTCGCCGCCATCTCGAGCCAGGACCGCGAGATCGGCGAGCTGCTCGCCGAGGCCTTCGACAAGGTCGGCAAGGACGGCGTCATCACCGTGGAGGAGTCCTCCACCACGGCGATGGAGCTGGACTTCACCGAGGGCATGCAGTTCGACAAGGGCTACATCTCCCCGCACTTCGTGACCGACGCGGACCGCCAGGAGGTCGTCCTCGAGGACGCCTACGTCCTGCTCAACCAGGGGAAGATCTCGGCCGTGGCCGACATCCTCCCGCTGCTCGAGAAGGTCGTCGAGTCCGGCAAGCCGCTGTTCATCATCTCGGAGGACGTCGACGGCGAGGCGCTGTCCACGCTCGTCGTGAACAAGCTGCGCGGCGCCTTCAAGGGCGCGGCCGTGAAGGCCCCGGCCTTCGGCGACCGCCGCAAGGCCATGCTCCAGGACATCGCGGTGCTCACCGGCGCCCAGGTCGTCACCCCCGATCTCGGCCTGGACCTCAAGTCCGTGGGCACCGAGGTGCTGGGCCACGCCGGCCGTGTCGTCGTCACCAAGGACACCACCACCATCGTGGGCGGCGCCGGTGACGACCAGGCGGTCGCGGACCGGGTCGCGCAGATCCGCTCCGAGATCGAGGCCACCGACTCCGACTGGGACCGCGAGAAGCTCCAGGAGCGCCTCGCCAAGCTCGCCGGCGGCGTGTCCGTCATCAAGGTGGGCGCCCACACGGAGGTCGAGCTCAAGGAGAAGAAGATGCGCATCGAGGACGCGGTCTCCGCGACTCGTGCGGCCATCGAGGAGGGCATCGTGGCGGGCGGCGGCAGCGCGCTCGTGCAGGCGTCCTCCGTCCTCTCCGAGGAGCAGGGCCTGGTGGGCGACGAGGCCGTCGGCGCGCGCGCCGTCGCCAAGGCGCTCGTCGAGCCGCTGCGCTGGATCGCCGAGAACGCTGGCCTCGAGGGCTACGTCGTCGTCGAAAAGGTCAAGGAGTCCGAGGTCGGCCACGGCCTCGACGCCGCGACCGGCGAGTACGTCGACCTCGTGAAGGCCGGCATCATCGACCCGGTGAAGGTCACCCGCAGCGCCCTGCGCAACGCGGCCTCCATCGCCGCGCTGGTGCTGACCACCGAGACCCTCGTGGTCGAGAAGAAGGACGAGGACGAGGACGACTGAGTCCCCTCCCGCCCCTCGAGCGCGGCGCCCCGTCGGAGTCCCTCCGGCGGGGCGCCGCGCTGTCCGGGGCCGGGCGATCATCGGTCCGCGAGCGCCCGTCCCGCGCGGTGCGCGACGCGATGCGGAGTGCTCCCAGGGACGGGGGAGCGGGACCCTAGAATCAGTACCCGTCGGCGAGTCGGCAGAGCATCCCAGCACGCCGCCGCCACCCACGCAGCATGCACGCCGCAGGCACGGAGCAGGGACGAAGGGAGCGCCGTGGACCCCAACAGCTCGGATGCCCCCGAGGCGATGCCCGAGCGCGTCTACGGGCCCGCCGCGAGCGGCGTCGTCGGCACCCTCATCACCGCCGCGCTCTGCGCGGGCGTGCTCGAGTTCCTGGTGCTCACGAGCTTCCTGGGCCAGCACCTCTGGCACGACGCGCGCCTCGGCCACGACGCCGTCTTCACCCTCCCGCTGCTGATCTGGATCATCGTGCTCGTGGTGACGATCGCGTGGGCCCTGCGCACCCTCACCATCTGGCTGCAGGTTGACGAGCACGGCTTCCGCCTGCGCGGCCTGTGCCGCCGCACCCGCACCGCGGACTGGGAGGAGGTGGGCAGCGTGGTCGCGATCCGCGACATCCGGCGCCCCGGCCGGGCCGCCGAGCTGCTCGACTCCGGATCCATGTTCGACGCGCTCGAGCTGCTGCGGCCCGACGGCACGCGCCTCGCCGTCGTCTCCGGCCGCGTGTTCGGCCCCCGCGCCCAGCTCGAGACGCTGCGGCGCGCCCGCGGCGCCGGGGTCCCCATCGAGCAGATCGAGTCCATCGGCGTCGAGGAGCTGCGCCGCACCCACCGCGACTGGATCTCGCTCGCCGAGGCCCACCCGAACCTTCTGCTCGCGCTGCTGGTGCTCTTCTACATCGCCCACAATGCGGTGACCTTCGCGATCTGGGGCCTGTGATGGGCCGCGCCGCCCGGCGCCGGGCGCGCCGCGCAGCACCGCCCCTGTCCCAGCGGCACGGCCTGGACCCCGTGCGCTGGAAGGTCGGGCCGACAGACGCGGCGGACACTGCGGATGCTGCGGATGCGCCACGCGCCTTCGACGCCCTGGCGGCCCGCTTCCCGGCACTTCTCGATCCGGCGGCTACGGCCCTCGCCTCCCGCTTCGAGGCGGGCGAGGTGGTGGGGGCCGACGGCCGTGCCTGGTCGGCATCCGATCCCGTCGCGCCCGGCGACGAGCTCTGGTTCCACCGCGAGCTGCGGGATGAGGACGTCGCCGGCCCGGATCCGCGGATCCTGCTGCACGACGAGCACCTGCTGGTCGTCGACAAGCCGCACGACATGGCGACCATGCCGCGCGGCGCCCACGTGCTCGCGAGCGCACTGGTCCGTCTGCGCCGCGCGACGGGCATCGAGACCCTCGCGCCGCTGCACCGCCTGGACCGGCGCACCGCCGGCGTGCTCGCCTTCGGCATCGTCCCGGCCGAGCGCGCCGCCTACCAGGGGCTCTTCGCCCTCGGTGCGGTGCGCAAGACGTACCTCGCGCGGGTCGAGGCGAGCGGTGCCGTGCAGATCCCGCAGCGCGCGGGGGAGCGGTTCACGATGCACGACCGGCTCGAGAAGACCCACGGGCAGCTGCAGACGCGCGTCGTCTCCGGAGAGCCGAACGCTCTGACCGAGGGGGAGGTGCTGCAGGCGGCCGACGCCGGGGTGAGCACCGCCGGGGCGGGCGGCGCGAGCATCGTGGTGCGCCTGCATCCCTGCACCGGCCGCACCCATCAGCTGCGCGCCCAGCTCGCCCATCGGGGCGCACCGATCGCGGGCGACGACCTCTACCCGCGCACCGTCCCTGCGACAGCGCCCCTTGCCCTGCTCTCCCAGGAGCTCGCCTTCACCGATCCCGTCACGGGCCGGGACCGCGCGTTCCGCAGCGTGCAGGAGCTTCCATGAGCGCGGCCCCCGACCCCGCCGCATCCGGCCCGGCCGCCGAGCCCCGGCCCCGCCGCACGCGCCGCGGCCGGCTCGTCGTCGGCCCGACCCTGGGCGCCCGGTACCTGCCCGGGGCGCTCATCGGGCTGCCGCTGCTCGCCCTGCTGCTGGGCGCGTTCCCCGCCGCGGGCATCCAGGCGTGGAGGTACGGGCGTCTGCGAGCGGGGGAGGACGACCTGCTGGTGCGCCTGCTCGCGCCCGGCATCGTGCAGTACCTCGTGGGTGCGCTCGCGGTGTGGGCGCTCGTCGCCGTATGGGCGCTCGTGCCGCTGATCATCGTGCACCGCGCCGTCCTCCTCGACCCCGCGAGCGGGACGGTGCGCCGGATCCGCGGGCTGCGCACGGCAGAGGTGCGGGCGAGCACGGACGTGGTGCGCATCGAGGCCGATGCCGTGCGCGGCGGGATCGGTGTGATCGCCTTCGCCGACGGCGAGGAGTGGGTGGTGCCCGAGTCCGGCTGGGACGCGGCCTCGTTCGACGGCTTCCGCGCCCTTCAGGTGCACGCGGGGCTGCCCGTGCAGCCGCCCCGCGCGGTGCTCGTCGCCGCGCACCGCCGCGCGCATCGCATCGCGCGGGACCAGGAGTCCGCCGCCCGGATCGGCATGCCCTGGGAGGAGGCCTACGAGGACGACCCGTCAGCCTTCCTCGCCGAGTTCGACCGCCGCCGGCGGGTCCTCGGCGGCAAGGAGCCCGCGCGGCCCGGCGACGTCACGCGCTCCCGTCCCCGCGATCGCGGCTGAGCGCGCTCAGGGCCGCAGCGGGCTCAGCACCGCGCCCATGGCCTCGCGCACGACGGCGGCCTCCTCGGGAGACTCCATGGCCCCGTCGGCGCGAAGATACCGCGTGCCCAGCACGGCCATCAGCCCGCCGACGGCGAACTCGATCCGGCGGCGCTGGCCGGGATCGAGGTCGACGGGCTCGGCCCCGAGCATGCTCCGGGTCACGCGCTCGCACAGCCAGTCGAAGACGACCGAGCGCGCGCGGGGGAGCGCCTCGCGTGCATCGAGCGCGGGCGACGCCTCGATCTCGCCCTGCCTCAGGCGCTCGAGGATGTGCTCGAGCGGGTCCTCATCGGGGGCCTCCTGCAGGAATCTCTGCTCGCCCGACTCGAGGCGGTCGCGCACCACGGAGGCATAGACGTCGTCGATGTCCGCGAAGTGCTGGTAGAAGGTGGGCCGCGAGATGCCCGCGGTCTTGCACAGCTGAGAGATCGAGATGGTCTCGAGGCCCTGTTCGTGCGAGAGCTCCTCGAAGGCGTCCTTCACGGCGGTGCGCGAGCGCAGCACGCGCGCATCCTCGACGGCGCGGCCCGCCTCGCCGCGGCCCGTGCGTGCGGGCCCCTCGCTGCTGTCCATCTCCCCAGGCTATCAGCGCGTGAGGACATTCACTTACAGTTGTCAAGCAGAGTGACGGCTGTAAAAAATCGCCCTCATGTCCATGCCATCACTCGCGGGCTCCGCTCGACGCGTCCCGCTGCCCATGATCCTCATGGCGATGCTCTTCCCGGTCTTCATGGCCTTCGCCTACCCCGGCTCGTACCTCTCGGCGATGCTCGAGCCCGCTCCCGACCACATGCAGCTCGCCGTCGTCGAGAGCACGAAGGACGCTCCGCAGATGGCCCAGCAGCTGCAGGCCGAGGGAGGGGACGCCGTCGACGTCACCACCGTGGCCGACACGGCCGCGGCGAAGAGCGCCGTCACCGACCTCGAGGCCCGCGCCGCCTACGACCCCTCGAACGGCAGCCTCTACGTCGCCTCCGCCGGTGGCGCCCAGGCCACGAGCGCGGCGCAGGGCATCTTCGACGAGGTCGCCCAGAAGACCGACCAGACCCTGCACGTCAAGGACCTGCGCGGGACCACCGCCGCCGACTCCACCGGCACCGGCTTCATGTACATGCTCACCGCGTGTCTCGTGGCCGGCTATGTCACCGCCACCATGCTCACGAGCCTCGCCCGCGGCGTCCGTCTGCCCGTGAAGCTCGCCGTGCAGGTGCTCATGTCCGTGGTCGCCGGTGTGCTCACCGCAGGCGTCTGCTTCGGCTTCTACGGCGTCTACGACCACCACCTCGTCGGCGCCGCGCTGATCGGCGGCTCCCTGTTCCTCACCGCCTCCGTCGTCCAACTGGGCTTCGCGGGTCTGCTCGGTCAGGCGTCGACACTCGTCGGGATCACCCTCTTCGTGATCCTCGGGGTGCCCGCCTCGGGAGTCGCCGCCACGCCCGACATGCTCCCCGGGTTCTTCCGCGTGCTGCATCGCCTGCTGCCCTCCGGCGCAGGGGGCGAGCTGCTGCGCCGGGTGCTCTACTTCGACGCCCACGGCATCGGCACCTGGGTGCTTCTCCTGGTCACCTGGCTGCTCGTGGGAGCGGGCCTGGTCTGGCTGAGCACTCTGCGCTCGCCGTCGGCCGATCCGGCCACGAGCATCGTCACCGAGGAGCGCGAGCACCTGCGCGCGCATCCGGAGGGCGGCATGTTCACCGCGTACGAGGAGGCGGGGGAGCGGGCCGAGTCGACCCCGACCTCGACCCCGGCCCTGGCCCCGGCCCAGGCCTCGGCCCCGACCCCGACCCCATCGGACGATCCCGAGCACACGCCCCAGGCGCCGCGCCATCGCGCCCCCGAGGAGGGACTGGCATGAACGAGACAGGCACGAACGAGGCGCAGCCGGACGACCGCGCCCAGGACCGCACGCCCCCGCGCGGCACACTGCTGGAGCGGCTCTCCTCCGCGCCGGCCGCCTCGGCCATCGGCGCGATGAGCGACCCGACGAAGAAGCCCGGCCCGCCGGTCGATCGGAAGCTCACGACGCGGCGCATGCTCACGGTCGGCATGCTCCTCCCGCTGTTCATGCTCTTCGTGATGCCGATGGTCATGACCGGCATGACCACGCACAGCTCGCCGCGGCACATGGACGTCGCGGTGATCGGCTCCGCCTCCGAGGCCGACGACCTCGTCGCCGACCTCCAGGACTCCTCGGGGAACTCCTTCGACGTCACGCGTGTGGCCTCGGTCGATGAGGCGAAGACGCAGATCGCCGAGCACGACCTGCGCGGGGCCTACGACCCGGAGAAGGGCGTCGTCTACTACGCCGGGGCGAACGGGCGACAGGTCACCGGGGCCGTCACGAGCTTCTTCGACAAGGTCGCCCAGCAGCAGGACCAGAAGCCGACGGAGCGCGACGTCGTCCCGCTCGAGGACCACGACCCGTCGGGCACGGCAGCCCTGTACCTCTCGCTCGGAACGATCCTGGGAGGCTTCATGACGGGAATCATCCTGAGCCTCATGCCGACGGGCTCGAAGGTCCGCCTGGCCCTGGGGGTCGTGATGCCCGCGGTGTTCGCCACCGGGATGATCGTCTACGGCTGGGCGGTCTTCGGGATCTTCAGCGGCGTCGCGATCATGCCCTGGGTGATGCTCTTCCTGCTGAGCCTCACGGCCTGCGCCGTGACCAGCGGGCTCATGCTCAGCATGGGGCCCGCGGCGATGCCGATCGCGATCCTGCTGATCCCCCTGCTGGGCATGTCGAGCTCCGGGGTCGCAGCGCCTCTGGACATGATCGGCGGCTTCTACCGGGGCATGCACACGTGGGTGTTCTCCGCCCAGGGGATCTCGGGCGTGCGCGACGCGCTCTACTTCGACGACGCCTCCCTCACGGTGCCGGTGCTCGTGCTGCTCGCCTGGATGGTCGGCGGCGTCCTCCTTGCGGCGCTGGGGACCCTCCGGCAGAAGCGCCGGCACCTCTTCGCCATGCTCACCGAGCAGGAGGAGACGAGCACCGCGCTCGCCGTCGGCGCCGCGGCGGCCTGAGCGGGCAGCGCGGCCCTGCCGCACCGCATCGGCAGGGCGCTGGGCGTGGCCCGTCCCACGTCCCAGCGCCCTGCCGGTGCCCCCGGCGTGCCGAGTAGCATCGGTGCATGACGAGTGCGGACCCCTTCGGTTTTGTCGGCCTGACCTATGACGACGTCCTGCTGCTGCCGGGCGAGACGGATGTGATCCCCTCCGAGGTGGACACCTCGAGCCGGCTCACCCGCGAGATCACCCTGCGCGTGCCGCTCGCGAGCGCGGCGATGGACACCGTCACCGAGTCGCGGATGGCGATCGCGATGGCCCGCCACGGCGGCATCGGCATCCTGCACCGCAACCTCTCCATCGAGGATCAGGCCCACCAGGTCGACCTCGTCAAGCGCACCCAGACCGGCCGCATCTCCAACCCGGTCACCATCGGCCCCGACGCGACGCTCGAGCAGTTCGACGAGATCTGCGGCCAGTACCGCGTCTCCGGCCTCCCCGTGGTCGACGCCGACGAGCGCCTGCTGGGCATCTGCACCAACCGCGATCTGCGCTTCATCCCCGTCGCCGACTGGGCGAGCACTCGGGTGCGCGACGTGATGACCACCGAGCTGTTCACCGCCCCCAGCGACGTCTCCCAGGAGGAGGCGACCGCGCGGCTGCGCCGCAACAAGCGCGAGCGCCTACCGCTCGTCGACGCCGACGGCCGCCTGACCGGCCTCATCACCGTCAAGGACTTCGTGAAGTCCGAGCAGTTCCCCGACGCCTCGAAGGACGCCCAGGGCCGCCTGCTGGTCGGCGCGGGCGTCGGCTTCTTCGGCGACTCCCTCGAGCGCGCGGGCGCGCTGACCGAGGCGGGGGTCGACGTGCTCGTCGTCGACACCGCGAACGGCCACGCGCGCCTCGCCCTCGAGATGATCCGTCGCATCAAGAGCGACAAGGCCTTCGCGGGCGTGCAGGTCATCGGCGGCAACGTCGCCACCCGCCCGGGCGCGCAGGCGCTCGTCGACGCGGGGGCCGACGCGGTCAAGGTCGGCGTCGGCCCCGGTTCCATCTGCACCACGCGCGTGGTCGCGGGTGTCGGCGTCCCGCAGGTGACCGCCATCCACGAGGCCTCCAAGGCCACGAAGCCCGCGGGCGTCCCGCTGATCGGCGACGGCGGCCTCCAGTACTCGGGGGACATCGCCAAGGCGCTCGTCGCGGGCGCGGACACCGTCATGCTGGGTTCGCTGCTGGCCGGCACCGAGGAGTCCCCGGGCGAGATCGTGCTGGTGGGCGGGAAGCAGTTCAAGTCCTACCGCGGCATGGGCTCGCTCGGCGCGATGGCCTCGCGCGGCAAGAAGTCCTTCTCGAAGGACCGCTACTTCCAGGCCGACGTCGAGAGCGACGACAAGATCGTCCCCGAGGGCATCGAGGGGCGCGTCTCCTACCGCGGCAAGCTCGGCACCGTGCTGCACCAGCTCGCGGGCGGCCTGCACCAGTCCATGTTCTACGTGGGCGCGAACACCGTGGGCGAGCTCAAGGAGAACGGCCAGTTCGTGCGCATCACCCCGGCGGGACTCAAGGAGTCCCACCCCCACGACATGGCCGCGATCATGGAGGCGCCGAACTACTCGGCGCACTGAGCGCTCGCCGCGAGCGCTACTCCGCCCGGGCGGCCGGGTCGGTGTCGCCGCTGTGCTCGTAGCCGATCAGCCAGAGCACTCCGAAACGATCCCGGACCTGCCCGTCGGACGCTCCCCAGGGGCGACGCTGCAGATCCTCGACGACCTCGCCGTCGGCCGCGAGATGCGCGAACCACGTGCGCAGGGTCGTGGGGTCCGCGGCGCCCAGCAGGGCGAGCATGAGGCCCTCGAGCCGCAGCGGGGCGTCGCCCACGGAGTCCGAGGCGTACAGCGTGACCGGGCCGCGCAGCTGCGCGTGGGCGACGGCGTCTCCCGGCAGGTCCTCGCGGCCCATCTCGGCGGCCGTGTGCGCGCTGAGCTCTCCGCCGAAGACCCCCTGGTAGAACTCCAGGGCCTCGCGGGCGGTGCCGGGGAAGTGCAGGTACGGCGCAGGAGCGTTCATGCGCACCGACCCTACGCCCTGAGCCCGTCCTCCCACACCGGTCCTCCCCACGCCGGTCCTCCCCACACCGGTCCTCCCCACACCCCCGTCGTCCACAGTGCCCACGGCGCGGTCTCGGACGTCGGGGAGCGCGCATAGGGTTGACGCCATGAGCACCTCCTGGACGCAGGCCCCGCTGCTGGGCTTCGACACCGAGACCACCGGGACCGACGTCGCGCAGGACCGCATCGTCACCGCGGCCCTCGTCCATTCCGCCGGTCCGGGGCGCGAGCACGAGACGATCGCGACCTGGCTGATCGACCCGGGCGTCGAGATCCCCGAGCCCGCCCGGAAGGTGCACGGCATCTCCACCGAGCACGCCCGCGAGCACGGCATGCAGCCAGGGCCCGCGCTCGACGAGGTCGCGAGCATGCTGGCCGAGGCGCTCGCGAAGGACGTCCCGCTCGTGGCCTTCAACGGCAGCTTCGACCTCCAGATCCTCGAGAACGAGCTGCGCCGTCTGGGGCTGCCCACTCTGGCCGAGCGTCTCGGGCACGACGTCGCCCCGATGCTCGACCCGCTGGTCATCGACCGCGGCGTGGACCGCTTCCGCAAGGGCAAGCGCACCCTGAGCGCCCTCATGGAGCACTACGGCGTGGTCACCGACGGCAGGCTGCACACCGCCGACGTCGACGTCTCCGGCACGCTCGACGTGCTGCGCGCCCAGGTCTCCGCCTTCCCGCAGCTGGAGGGGACGAGTCTCGCCGAGCTGCACCAGCAGCAGATCGCCTGGCACCTGGACTGGGCGAAGAACTTCAACGAGTTCCTGCAGAAGAAGGGCAAGACGCCCGACGTGCCGCTGAGCTGGCCGCTGTGAGGAGCCCCGGTAGACTGTCATGGTGATGAGCGAGATCGAGATCGGCCGGAACAAGCGGGGACGCCGCGGATACAGCTTCGACGACGTCGCGGTGGTGCCCTCCCGGCGCACCCGGGACCCCGAGGACGTCTCCACCGCCTGGCAGGTGGACGCCTACCACTTCGACATCCCGATCTTCTCGGCCCCCATGGACTCGGTCGTCTCCCCGGAGGTCGCGATCGCTCTGGGACGCGCCGGGGGTCTGGGCGTGCTCGACCTCGAGGGCCTGTGGACCCGCTACGAGGACCCGACGCCCCAGCTGGACCGCATCACCTCGGCGACCGAGGACGAGGTCGTCGGCGTGCTCCGCGAGGCGTACGAGGAGCCGATCAAGCCCGAGCTGATCACTGAGCGCATCCGCCAGCTGCGCGAGGCCGGGGTGACCGCCGCGGGCTCCCTCTCGCCGCAGCGCACCCAGGAGCACTGGCGCACCGTCGTCGACGCGGGCGTGGACCTGTTCTTCATCCGCGGCACGACCGTCTCGGCGGAGCACGTCTCCTCGGGGCGGGAGCCGCTGAACCTCAAGCGATTCATCTACGAGCTCGACGTCCCCGTGATCGTGGGCGGCTGCGCGACCTACACCGCGGCCCTGCACCTCATGCGCACGGGCGCCGCCGGCGTGCTCGTCGGCTTCGGCGGCGGCGCCTCCCACACCACCCGCGAGACCCTGGGCATCCAGGTCCCGCTCGCGACCGCGGTGGCCGACGTGGCCGCCGCGCGACGCGACTACATGGACGAGTCCGGCGGCCGCTACGTGCACGTCATCGCCGACGGCGGCCTGGGCCGCAGCGGCGACCTCGTCAAGGCGATCGCCTGCGGGGCCGACGGCCTGATGGTCGGCGCGGCCCTCGCGCGCGCCGAGGAGGCCCCCGGCCGCGGCTACCACTGGGGGAGCGAGGCCCATCACCCGACGCTCCCGCGCGGTCACCGCGTGGAGGTCAGCACCGTCGCCCCGCTGGACCAGATCCTCTTCGGCCCGGGCCTGAGCGCCGAGGGCACCACGAATCTCGTGGGCGCTCTGCGCCACGCGATGGCGACCACCGGCTACACGGAGCTCAAGGAGTTCCAGCGCATCGAGGTCGTCACGACCCGCTGACCGCGATCCCGTGGTGCCGGGCGTCGACGCGTGCAGCGTGCCCGGTCGTGGAGCCGGTGTGCCCCATACGCCGTCGAACCTGTCCACTGGGTAAGGGTCCCCTTGCGTCGTCTCGTCGCTCGTGGTCCACTTGTCCTGACGCCCCGTCAGAACGAAGTGGCCCTACTCCCGGGAGACGCACGATGACAGCTCTGGACACCCCTGCTGCGCCCTTCGCCCAGCGCCTGCGCGAGGCCACGCGCGCGGAGCATTCGGACGCCGAGAGCAAGGGCTTCATCACCGCGCTCATGGGCGGTGAGCTGGGGGAGCTCGACTACTGGCGCCTGCTGGGTCAGTACCTCCCGCTCTATGTCGCGCTCGAGGAGGCGATCGAGGCGGCCGCTGTGCGCTCCGAGCTCGCCGCGTCGTTCCACGATCCGCGGCTCGCCCGCGCCGAGGCGATCCGCGAAGACCTCGCCGCGCGCTTCGGCGCCGCCGCCCCCGTGGTCGACGGCGTCTCACTCACCGCGCCGCTGCCTGCGACCGCCGCCTATGCCGAGCGGATCCGCAGCGCCTCCGTGCCCGCGCTGCTCGCGCACCACTACCTGCGCTACCTCGGCGACCTCTCGGGCGGGCAGGCCATCGGCGCGCTCGTCGCGCGGCACTACGCCGTGCCGCGCGAGCAGCTGACCATGTGGGACTTCTCGGAGATCGACGCGCCCAAGCGCGTCAAGGACGCCTACCGCGCGCGCCTGGACGACATCACCGATCCCGCCGTGCAGGAGGAGTTCCTCGCCGAGGCACGCGCGGGCTACGGGCTCGCCGGCGCCCTGTTCGCGGCGCTCGACCCGCGCTGATCCCCGTCGGCCGACGGCACGGCCCCGTCGGCCGGATCAGTACTGCGGGTACCCCTGGAACTGCTGGTGCTGCTGCATGTGGGCGTTGACCTGGCGGGAGGAGCGCACGCGCGCGACGATGCCCCAGATGAGCAGGATCAGCGCGATGATGCCGAGCAGGATCGGGATGCCGAAGCCGACGCCCGCGGCGATCAGGACACCGGTCATCCCGACGTCCGCGACGGCCACGTCGCTCGCGCCCTCGCAGGAGACCTGCACGGTCTGGTCGCCCGTGACGTCGAAGGTGCCCACGGCGGTGTACGAGGCGCCGTCGACGGTGGCCGTCATCCCTTCGCCCGAGGTGGTGTCCATGGAGGTGTCGCCGCCGGAGACGGTGCACGTGGCGCCGTCCGCCTCCTCGGTGGGCACGTACACGTAGTACATGGACATGCCGGACGCCTTGACGCTCCCGCTCTCGGACCCGAGCGAGGTGGCATCCGCGTTCGCCACGACGACGACCGCCACGATGCCCAGCGCGATGATCGGCATCACGACCAGCCCGATGAGGTTCGCGACGATGCCGAGCGCGCCGAAGATGATGCGCTTCAGCCCGCGCTTCTTCGGGGGCGCCTGGTAGGCGGGCTCGGAGGGGTACGAGCTCGAGGGGCCGTAGGCAGGGGGCGGGACGGTCATGG